>JAGTVF010000361.1 GCA_018224315.1 Desulfobacterales bacterium
CGTTGATGGCCACATAAAAGAGCCTGGAGCCCATGATTGCGGCAATAACCAAAAAAAAGCACAAATCCGTGATCCGGTCCGGGTTCATCCCCCATCGCCGGGCATGGCTGCGGGCAAACACGATTGCGGCCAGTGCGCCCGCGGCAACGAAAAATCCATAAGTATAAACGGTCACAGGCCCGATTTCAAACAATACCGGAAACATATTTACCCTTTAGAAAAGACTTTCACTTTACGTTATAACTATTTGGAATTTCAGTTTTATTTATAACGTTTTTTTAAAAAACACGTGCCAGGCAAAAATGATCATGCCGATGGTAATGGCGCTGTCTGCCACGTTAAAAGCCGGCCAGTGCCAGGTCCGGAAATAAACATCGAGAAAGTCAACGACCTGGCCGTATCTGAGCCTGTCAATGAGATTGCCCACAGCCCCGGCCAGTACCAGGCTCAGGCCGGCTGCCAGCACCGGATGCTCCGGAGGGGTTTGCACATAGAGATAAAGGATCAGGCCCAGGGCCGCCAGGGTGACCAGGATGAAAATCCCTGCCATCCACAGCCCGGCATTGTCTGCAAACAGCCCGAATGCCCCTCCGGGGTTGCGGTAGTGAACGATGTTGAAAAATCCGGGCACCACGGCGATACGTTCGTATAAGGGCACCAGGCTGACAACGGCGAATTTGGATGCCTGGTCGGCTGCGATCACCAAAGCGGCCAACGCTGCAAACAGCCCGTGCCTTTTTGTACCAGAACTCAAGATGTCTCCTGTGTTGCGGATTCAGCCAGGGACACAGCGCATCTGCGGCAGATACCGGGCTTTTCTGCATCATGTCCCACGCTGGGATCATGAACCCAGCAGCGCTGGCATTTTTCCGCATCAGAGGGCTGAACCCGGATCTTGATGCGCTCCATAGCGGTTTGCTCAAAATCGGCATCCGCCTCTTCCAGGGAAACCAGATCCACTGCAGAGACAATAAAAAAGCTGCGCAGGTCCTGTTTGTAGGACGCCAGCAGTTCATAAAGGGTTGAGGCCGCGGCAATGGTTAGGTGTGCATCCAGTGAATGGCCGATAATTTTTTCCGCCCTGGCCGACTCCATGACCCGGGTGGCTTCCCCGCGGATCTCAAGCAGTTTTTCCCACCGGGCCGCCAGGTCCGCGTCCGTGAAATCCGGGCGGATTTCGGGAAACACGGCCAGGTGCACACTGGACTGCTTGCCGTGCCAGTCCGGGGCATACGACCAGATCTCCTCTGCTGTAAAGGGCAGCACCGGCGCCATGATCCGGACAAGGGCCGAAAGGGTATGAAACATCACCGTCTGTGCCGATCGCCGGGCCCGGGATTGATCCGGGGACGTATAAAGGCGGTCTTTTAAAATATCGAGATACACCGATGAAAGATCAATGGTACAGTAATTGTACAGGGAGTGATAGACCACATGATAATCATATTTTTCATAGGCAGCCGTGCAGCGGCCCACAAGGTTTTGCAGGCGGTGGAGCATGTAGCGGTCCATATCCGGCATCTGCCCGCAGCTGACCCGGTGTTGTTCCGGATCAAAATCATAGAGATTGCCCAGCATAAACCGGCAGGTGTTGCGAATCCGGCGGTAGGCGTCGCTTAGCTGCTTTAAGATATTGTCTGAAATCCGGATATCATCCTTGTAATCCGATGCCGCCACCCAGAGCCGCAGGATTTCCGCCCCGTACTTGTCAATCACCTTTTTTGGGGCAATGACGTTGCCCACGGACTTTGACATCTTTCTGCCCTCCCCGTCGACCACAAACCCGTGGGTGAGAACCGAGCGGTAGGGGGCTTTGTCTTTTAACCCCACTGCGGTGAGAAGAGAGCTGTGAAACCAGCCCCGATGCTGGTCCGAGCCTTCCAGGTAGAGATCAGCCGGCCAGGTCAGGTTGTCTCTGGCCTCCAGGACTGCGGCGTGGCTGACCCCGGAATCAAACCACACGTCTAAGATATCGGTTTCCTTTTCAAACTCCGTGTGCCCGCATTTTTCACAAGACGTGTTTTGGGGCAGAAAATAAGCGGCATCCTTTTGAAACCAGATGTCTGCTCCGTTTTCCAGAAAGGCATTATACACCCGGTCCACCACCTCCCGGCTGATCATGAGTTCGCCGCACTTTGCGCAGTAAAACACGGCAATGGGAACCCCCCAGGAGCGCTGACGGGACACGCACCAGTCCGGCCGGTTGGCGATCATGGAATAAATTCGCTCCCGGCCCCAGGCCGGAATCCATTTCACGGTGTCAATGGCTTCCAGGGCTTTTTGCCGCAGGCCGGTGCGGTCCATGGAAATAAACCACTGGGGCGTGGCCCGGAAGATCACCGGTTTTTTGCACCGCCAGCAGTGGGGATAGGAGTGGGTCATGTTTTGCAGCGCCAAAAGCATGCCGTCTGCCCGGAGCCGTTCAATGATGCCGGAATCGGCCTCAAACACGAACTGTCCGGAAAATTCCGGGATGTCTTCGGTGATCCGGCCGCTGTCATCCACCGGGGAATACGCATCCAGGCCGTAGGAAAGCCCCACCTCGTAGTCCTCCCGGCCGTGGCCCGGGGCTGTGTGCACGCAACCGGTGCCGGCTTCCAGGGTCACGTGACCGGCCAGAACGATCAGCGAGTCCTGATCCAGAAACGGGTGCCGGCATTTGCGCTTCTCAAGGTCTGCGGGATGGATATTGGCCAGAATCTGATAATCAGTGATCCCAAAAATCGGCATGCAGGTCTCCACCAGGTCCCGGGCCAGGATCAGGACCCCCTGCTCTGGTGTTTTTACCGCGCAATAGGCAAAATCCGGGTGCAGGGCCACGGCCAGGTTGGCCGGCAGGGTCCAGGGCGTGGTGGTCCAGATCACCAGGGAGACGTCTTTGCCTGCCAGGGCCGGGTCAATCTGTCCGGGATCATCGGCCAGGGGAAACCGGACATAAATGGACGGTGAGGCCTCGTTGGCATATTCGATTTCGGCTTCCGCCAGGGCGGTTTTGCATGACGAGCACCAGTAAATGGGCTTTTTGGAGCGAAACAGGCTGCCCTGGAGGGCAAATTCCCCGCACTGGCGGGCAATCTCAGCTTCATAGGCATAGCTCATGGTCAGATACGGATCTTCCCACTGGCCCATCACGCCCAGGCGCTTGAATTCGTTTCGCTGAATATCAATATATTTTTCCGCATATTTGCGGCATTCCTGCCGAATTTCCGCGGCAGACATGTTTTTTTTCTTCGGTCCCAGGGCCTTGTCCACGTTATGCTCAATGGGCAGGCCGTGGCAGTCCCAGCCGGGCACGTATTCGGCGTTGTAGCCGGTCATCTGCATGGAGCGCACAACAATGTCTTTTAAAATCTTGTTTAAGGCCGTGCCGATATGAATATTGCCGTTGGCATAAGGAGGGCCGTCATGAAGAATAAAGGGCCTTCGGGTAGCCGAATCTTTTCGGATCATGTCATATAGGTTTAACGCTTCCCATTTGTTGAGCTGTTCCGGTTCCCGGTTGGCCAGGTTGGCTTTCATGGGAAAACCGGTCTTGGGCAGGTTCAGTGTTTTTTTATAATCCATCTCAGCCGCCTTGTATTCTTGGGATCTGTTTGCATGGGCATTAACCGACTCAAAAGCTTTTAAATTTATGTCAAGGCCATGGAATATGTCAAGGACTTTGACACTGCGGCCTGGGTGTTTTTCTTGACAGGATCAAAACCCGCAGCTTATACCGGAAAACAACAAGATCGCCTGCCCTGGAAAATCAGGGCGGCAAAAACGCAAAATATTTGAAAAACCCAAACCGGCCGATTTTCAGGTTTGCCGCAGATACAAGGAAGCCGATGGAAAGAATACAATGATTGCATTGGTCCAGCGCGTAAAAAAGGCCTCGGTGTGTGTTGACGGCACACAGATCAGCGCCATTGACGCAGGTCTGCTGGTGCTGCTGGGCGTGGCCGACACCGATGAACCCAAAGACATTGCTTATGTGGCCGACAAGGTCGTCAATCTGCGCATATTTGCAGATGAACAGGGCAAAATGAACAGATCCTTGTTAGACATAAACGGCCAGATGCTGGTGGTCTCCCAGTTCACTTTGCTTGGCGACTGCCGCAAAGGGCGCAGACCCTCGTTTGCCCATGCCGCAGATGCGCAGAAGGCCGAATCCTTTTACCTGGAATTTGCCGACCATGTGCGCCAAAAAGGCATTGACGTGGAGACCGGACAATTTCAGGCCATGATGGAGGTCCGCCTGGTCAATGACGGCCCGGTAACCCTTACGGTGGAAAGCAGGCCCGGAACATGAAACCCAAAAATGCTGTAGCCGCGCGCCCAATATTCTTGACATCATGGATCTGCTGGATGATGCTTTTGCTGCTGCTGCCGGCAGCAGCCTGGGCCGGCACCTGGAAAAACGTGGATCAGATGATCGGCCCGGATGATTCAGCCGCTGTTTTTGCCCCGGACTTCCGGGTCCTGTATGCCAAAAATGCCGATCAGATGCAAATCCCGGCATCCACGCTCAAGGTCTTCACCGCCCTGTGCGCCCTTGAGCGTCTGGGTGAAGATTTCCGGTTTGAAACCCGGTTTTATCTCAATGACAAAAACGACCTGATGATCAAGGGGTACGGGGATCCTTTGCTGATCAGCGAACAGGTGGCTGAAATTGCGGAAATTCTGGCCGAACGGATCGGGCAGGTGCGGCATCTGATTCTGGATGACACGTGGGCGGATGCCGGAATCGAGATTCCGGGCAGCCGCGCGCATTCCCTGCAGCCATATGACGCGCCCGCCGGGGCTTTGTGTGTGAATTTCAACACCGTTGCCGCAGAAAAACGCAACAATACCTGGGTTTCCGCAGAGCCCCAGACCCCGCTTCTGCCCCTTGCCAAAAAGCGCCTCAACCAGATCCAGCCACAATCCGGCCGGATTCTTTTGTCTTCGGCCAACCAGGACAACCTGATTTACGCCGGTCAGTTGTTTGCCCATTTTCTGGGCCAACACGGTCTTGCTCCAACCGGACAGATCCGCGCGGCAGCAGCAGATCCGAAAACCAGTCAACTCGTATACCGCCACAGGTCGGCCTTTTCTCTCACAGCGGTGGTCTCGCAGATCATGGCCTATTCCAACAATTTCATGACCAATCAGGTTTTGCTGGCTTTGGGGGCGGAAAAATTTGGCCCGCCGGCCACCCTGGAAAAAGGCGTGACCGTGATGCATCATTATGCCGAAAATCAACTCGGCATCTCCCCGGAAATTGTTGAAGGTTCCGGGCTTTCCCGAAAAAACCGCATGAGCGCGCACATGTTCGGGCCGGTGCTGCACGGGTTTGCCCCGTATTATGACCTGCTCACGGAAAAAAACGGTATTTTTTATAAAACCGGCACATTAACCGGTATTCAGACCCGGGTCGGCTTTGTTTCCCACCAGGGCAAGTTATACGGCTTTGCCGTGCTGATCAACACGCCGGGCAAGGCCGCAGACCCGGTAACAAAAGCCATTGCCGCCAATATCCGCAAAAATCAATAGCGCCGGCCCGGATGCTGAGCCGCCTGGTGACGCAGTGACAGGTATTGAGAAAAGCCGCTATAGAAGAGAAGGTTCCTGGCCGCTTGTAATAGAGGCATAGGCATTGTGGTTGTGAATGGACTCGTAGTTTTCCACGCCCACGGCAAACCAGGTAATGTTTTTGTCCGCCTTTAACTCCAGGGCAATGTCGCGGACAATGTCTTCCACGAATTTGGGGTTGGAAAAGCCCTTTTCAGTGACATGTTTTTCATCCGATCGCTTGAGCACTGAATACACGTCGCAGGAGGCGGTGCGCTCCACAAGGGCAACCATGTCCTCAATCCAGATGAATTTCTTAAACCGGGTGCTCAGATACACCTTGCCCCGCTGGTTGTGGGCGCCGTGGTCACTGATTTCCTTGGAACAGGGACAGACCGAGGAGATGGGGACCACGACCTCGGAAACCAGGTCCACGCTGGATTTGGAATTCACCGAGCCGATAAACCGGCAGGTATAGTCCATGAGTCCGGGCGATGCGGTGACCGGGGCCTGCTTTTCAATGAAAAACGGGAAAGTAACCTCGATGTGGGCGGATTCCGCGTTGAGATGCGCCTTCATCTGGTTGAGGATATCCGAGAAGGTTTTTAAGGAAAGCTTGGGCCGAAACAAATGGAGCAGTTCCACAAACCGGCTCATGTGCGTGCCCTTGCATTCGTGGGGCAAATCCACGTACATGTTGATGGACGCCACGGTGTGCTGATAGCCGTTGTTGCGGTCCAGCACGGTGACGGGATAACGCAGGCCCTTGATGCCGACCTTGTTGATGGCAATGTTGCGGTAATCGCGCTCATTCTGAACGTCTTTCATGGTCCGTTCAATATTGAGCCGCCGCAGTTCTGCCTCGGTTTCGTCGCCGATCATTTTTGTCAAACCGTTGTCCCTGTTTTCTCCGGTGGTCCGGGCATCAGCGCAGCCGGCCCGCCGGTTTGAGCATGTAATCCATGTTGATGTGCCCCAAAGATCTGAACATGTTGTTTTTGATCTTCTTTTTGCCACGGGTCAGGCCGGCCACGATCTCCTTGATTTCCCGTCGCTTGGAGCTGGCCCCGGACGGACACGGATTGACAAATTCCGGAAAATCCATGGCTTCTGCAAACCGGCGGAGCCGGTCTTCATCCACGTAGGCCAGGGGGCGGATGATGGTGAATTTGCCGTCAAACATCTGCTGGGCCGGCCGCATGGTGCCCATGACCCCTGTATAACACATGTTGATGAAAAATGTCTCCAGGATATCGTCCTTGTGATGCCCAAGGGCGATTTTGCTGCACCCGGTTTCCTCCGCCTTTTCGAAAATCCGCTGCCGCCGCCTGCGGGCACACAAAAAACACGGATTTTCCAGATTTTCATCACTGTGGGCCACGATTCCATGATCTGTGTATTCCACCTGCAGCTCCAGGTCAAGCTGCCGCCGGCACCATTGCTTCAACTCTGAAGCAAAACCGCCGTCAAACCCGGGATCCACATACAAAGGCACCAGCTGGTAATCAATGGGAATGCGCCGCAGGCGCTCGGCAAGCATCCACAGCAGACTCAGGCTGTCCTTGCCGCCCGAGACCCCCACCAGGATGCGATCGCCGGCAGAGATCATGTCATAATGGTGGATCGCCCGGCCCATGTCCCGGTTCACGGCTTTGTAGGAATAATCCGACATGCGCTTAAACAAACCTGTCAGTCGGTTTCAGAACCCGGTTCCGGGGAGTCCTGCGGGTCGGATGGCACTGGATTTTCAGGTTCAGTGCCGGCACCCGCATTGACTTCCACATCATCGGGAATAAAAGTCTCTTCGGCATGTTCGGTAACAAATACTTTTCCGGCCGCGATTTCCCGCAGGGCCGCCACGATATCTCCGTTGCTCGGCGCCTTGATCAGGCGATCAGTGCCTTCCCGAAGCTGCCGGACGCGCTTTGCCGCCGTATGTACCAGCAGAAAGCGGTTCGGAATACGCTTTAAGCAGTCTTCCACAGTAACTCTTGCCATGGGTGCAGTCCTTTCTTATTTAAACGATATCCGCAAGTTCGTAATTTCTGCGGCCGGCCGGGGCGTCTATGACGATTTCATCGCCGAGTTTTTTGCCGACAATGGCTTTTCCCAGTGGTGATTCAACCGAGATGCGCCCTTCCTTGATATTGGATTCCTCGGGACCCACCAGCTGATAGCTGACCTCGTCGCCGGTATCAATGTTTTCAAGAACAACCGTGCAGCCAAACACGGCCTTGTCCTTGGGCAGGGTGTCGGGATCGATCACCTCGGCGTTGGCCAGCTTGTATTCCAGCTCGTTGATCCGGCCGTCGAGAAAACTCTGGCGTTCCTTTGCCGCGGAAAACTCGGCGTTTTCCGATAAATCCCCGTGGGCCCGGGCCTCTTCGATTGCGCGAATATTGCCGGGCCGCTCAACTTTGCGAAGCTGGTGAAGCTCTTTTTTTAAGGTTTCAAACCCTTGTCTGGTGATCGGTACCTGTCTCACAATCCTTCCCCTGTTATCCGGTTTTAATGTAATCGGCCACCAGGCTGCCCACCTCTGCGGTGGTGTATCCCATTTTCCCGGCGGCCACATCCTTGAGATCGTCCTTTAGCACTTTTTTGACGGCTTGTTCCACGTCTGCTGCAGCCTTTTGCTCACCCAGGGCTTCGAGCAGCAGCTGGGCCGAACTGATGGCTGCCAGCGGGTTGATGATCTGTTTGCCTGCGTATCTGGGCGCGGAGCCGCCAATGGGCTCAAACATGGAAACGCCCTCGGGATTGAGATTGCCCCCTGCGGCAATGCCCATGCCCCCCTGAATCATGGCGCCAAGGTCGGTGATAATATCGCCGAACATGTTGTCTGTGACAATAACATCAAACCACTCGGGGTTTTTGACCATCCACATGCACGTGGCATCCACGTGGGCATAATCGGTTTCAATATCCGGATATTCTTTGGCCACTTCGTAAAATGCGCGCTCCCAAAGATCAAATGCGTAGGTGAGCACGTTGGTTTTGCCGCACAGGGTGAGCTTTTTCTTTTGATTGCGCTTCCGGCAGTATTCAAATGCAAAGCGTATGCAGCGCTCAACGCCTTTGCGCGTGTTAATCGATTCCTGGATCGCCACTTCATCCGGGGTGCCCCGCTTTAAAATGCCGCCGGCGCCGGCATACAGCCCTTCGCTGTTTTCCCGGATGACCACGAAATCAATATCGGCAGGGCCCTTGTCCTTCAACGGCGTGCTCACGCCTTCGTAGAGCTTGACCGGCCGAAGATTGATGTACTGATCGAGTTCAAAGCGAAGCTGGAGAAGCAGGCCTTTTTCCAGTATCCCGGGTTTGACATCCGGGTGGCCGATGGCGCCCAAAAAAATGCCGTCCTGGGTGCGAAGCTCGTCAATGACGTTTTCCGGCAGGATTTCGCCGGTTTTCATATAATGTTCCCCGCCCAGGGGATAATGCGTCCAATGAAACGAAAATCCGTGTTTCTGTGCCGCCCGCTCAAGCACTTTCAGTCCTTCGTCCACCACTTCCGGTCCGGTTCCGTCGCCGGGTATCACGGCGATGTTATAGGATTTTCCCATTGATTTCCTCTTTTTTTGTCTTGCATTTATGCGTTTGGAAATAAATATTTCAAAATTTGAAATGCTTAGCTTAGGTGCAAATATCCCATGATGCTCTGGCCCGCCTTGACCTTGTCGCCCACTCGGACCGCTGATTCAGTATTCTCCGGCAGATACAGATCCACCCGGGAGCCAAAGCAGATCATGCCGAAACGCTGACCTGCGGTCATGTTCTGATTTTGCGCGACAGTGCAGATTATTCTGCGCGCCACCAGGCCGGCGACCTGCACCACTGCGATTTCATGTCCGGTTTCCGTGCGCATAATCACGGCGTTGTGCTCGTTTAGCCGCCAGGCCCGGTCCTTGTCAGCCGGGTAAAACCGACCGGGCGCATAACGGATGGCCGCCACCGTTCCGTCAAACGGAATCCTGTTGACGTGGACGTTGAATACATTCATGAAAACTCCGATGTTCAGGCAGCGGCCCGTGCCAAAAGGATTGGATTCGAGGGGTCGCACGCACACCACTTTTCCGTCTGCCGCGGATATCACCGCGTTTTCCGTCTCAGGGGTGGCCCGGTCCGGATCCCGGAAAAACCAGCAGAAGAAAAAGGTAACAACCAGACCCGCCAGTGCCAGTGCGGCAATTTCCAGAAGCGCGAAAATCAATGTGGCAAAACCGGCCGCAAAAATCAGCGGATAACCGGGTGCGGCAATAGCAAAGGCCGACCGGTTCTGCGGGTCGGCCCATCGAAAACCCCCCATATCAATCCTCTTTCTCAAGTCAACTGGTATTTTTGTCTAATTTCAATCCGATTATTATATTTGGCGAATTAAGCCCTGTCAATAAAAACGCGCAGCAAGGCCTGCGGAAAAGCGATTTACGGCCCCTGGCACAAAAGCAGCCTTTATTTCCCCGGGGATTTCTTCTTTCGCTCTGCATCGGATTGGCGGATATAATGCGGCACAACCCCGGCAGCGTCTCTGACCGCACCGGAACCCAGCATTTCACCCGCCATTTCCGCAACCACGGCTGCACGGATCCGGTTTTGAATCCCCGGGGCCAGCCGCGCGCTGCCGGAAAGACGGCTGATGATGCGCCCGCTGTAAAGCACGGCACCCGAACCGGCAAACCAGCAGGGCTGCCGGCCCAGGGCCGAAATTTCATCGATCACCCTGTCCGGGCCGGCCACCTGTGCCGGCATCATTTCCTCCAGACGTCCCTGTTCCAGGCCAAAAACCTGGGCATAAACCTGTTTTTTCCTGGCATCGAGCATGGCACAAAACAATCCGGAAACACCCAGATACGGCCACGCCAAAGCTTCCAGGCACGATACCGGGCACACGGGAAGCCCGTGTGCCATGGCAAAACCCTTGACCGTGGCCATGCCAATGCGCAGGCCGGTAAAGCTGCCCGGCCCGCTTGTCACGGCCAAGGCGTCGAGCTCAGAGATCTGTTGTCCGGAAAGCTCCAGCACAGCGTCAATCAGCCGCATCAGGTGCCGGGAATGGGTCTGGTCCAGATCCGCTCCGAATTCAGCCGTGATTGTCCCCTGCTGCATCAGGGCCACGCTGCAGGTCCGTGTTGCGCTGTCAACAGCCAGCAGATTCATTGCCTGCTTGTCCCGGCTATCCGGTAGCATTGGCAGTTTTTTTGGCCGGCTTTTTTGTTGATCGCGCCGGGGTTTTCTTCTTTTTGGCCGCAGCAGCGGATTTTTTGGCCAGATCCTTTCCGATGGCCACCTCTATGGCCTGATCCAGGGTGCTGACCGGGATGAACTTGATCTTGCGGCGCACGTTTTTGGGAATCTCGGAAAGCTCAGGCTTGTTTTTCTCCGGGATGATAATGGTGTTGATGCCAAATCGCAATGCACCGATGGCTTTTTCCCGCAGGCCGCCGATGGGCAGCACACGTCCGCGAAGAGAGATCTCACCGGTCATGGCCACGCACTTGTCCACCGGCTGACCGGTGAGCGCTGAAATCAGGGCTGTTGCCATGGCAATGCCCGCAGATGGCCCGTCTTTGGGAATGGCCCCGGCCGGCACATGAATATGGATGTCTATGGATTCAAACACATTTTTGTCAAGCCCCAGCTCCTTTTGGTGGGCCCGGGCATAGCTGACCGCGGCCCGGGCCGACTCCTGCATCACCTCCCCGAGCTGGCCGGTGATAATGAGCTCGCCCTTTCCTTCCAGAAGCGAAACCTCCACATACAGCACCTCTCCGCCCACCTGAGTCCAGGCCAGGCCCGTTGCCAAACCCACCTGGGATTCGTCCTGATCGAGCTCGGGAATGTAGCGCGGGGGGCCCAGATAGGTATTTAAACTGCCACGGGTGATGCGAAACGGGCCTTTTTTGCCCTCTGCCATTTTCCGGGCGACTTTTCTGCATAAGGCCCCGAGTTCCCGCTCCAGGTTGCGCAAGCCGGCCTCGGAGGTATATTCGGTGATCAGGCGCGCCAGGGCTGAATCGCTCACGGAAAGATCCCGGCTTTTTAGCCCGTTGTCTGACAATTGCCTGGGCAGCAGGTATCGTCTGGCAATCACATGCTTTTCATCCTCGGTGTAGCCGGCCAGCTGGATGACCTCCATGCGGTCGAGCAGGGCCGAGGGGATGGTATCGGTCATGTTGGCCGTAAGAATAAACAGCACCCTGGACAGATCAAAGGGCATGTTTACGAAATGATCGCTGAAATTGGTGTTCTGCTCCGGGTCCAGGGCCTCAAGCAGGGCTGAGGACGGATCTCCCCGAAAATCCATGCCGATTTTGTCAATCTCGTCCATCATGAACACGGGATTGTTGCTGTTGCAATGTTTGAGCCCCTGCAGAATCCGGCCCGGCATGGCGCCGATGTAAGTGCGGCGGTGTCCCCGGATTTCCGCCTCGTCTCTGATACCGCCAAGCGACATGCGGAAAAAATTCCGGTTCATGGCATCGGCAATGGACTGGCCAAGCGATGTCTTGCCCACCCCGGGCGGGCCCACAAAGCACAGAATCTGTCCTTTTTTATCGGGATTGAGCTTGCGTACGCTCAGATATTCCAGGATCCGGTCCTTGACCCGGTCAAGCCCGTAATGGTTTTTGTCCAGCACGCTTTTGGCTTTGGGAATATCAATGACATCCTTTGTGGAGCGACTCCAGGGCAGATCCACCAGCCAGTCCAGATAGGTGCGGACAATGGTGGCCTCTGAGGAATCCGGATGCATCTGTTCCAGTCTTTTGAGCTGCTTTTCGGCTTCCTTGCCCGCTTCTTTGGGCATTTTGGCTTTTTTGATGCGTTTGCGGTATTCCTCCACTTCAGCGGAACGTTCATCCTGTTCGCCCAGTTCCTTGTGAATGGCCCGGACCTGCTCGCGCAAAAAATAATCCCGCTGGTTTTTCGATATTTCATCCCGCACATGGGACTGAATCTTGGCCTGAACCGTGGAGAGTTCCACTTCCTTGGCCAGATAATTGTTGACCTGCTTGAGGCGTTCAACCGGATCTTCTGTTTCCAGCAGCCCCTGGGCCTCTTCGGTTTTTAGTTTCAGGTTGGAGGAAACCAGATCCGCGAGTTTTCCGGGATTTTCAATCTCATCGAGCAGCATGCTGATCTCACCGGTATACTCACCGCGGATGTTTAGAATTTTTTCGCAATTTTCCCGGACGTTTCGCATCAAAGCCTGATGCTCCACGTCGGATATATCCGCCGCATCATCCGGGACCAGATCAAAGGACACCTCGTAGAACTGTTTTTTACTGGCAAACCGTTTGACCCGGCCCTTTTCCAGGCCATGGATCAAGACCTTGAAATGCCCGTCGGGCAGCTTGATCATGCGCAGAATCCGGCAAACCGTTCCCACCCGGTAAATATCTTTGGATTTCGGATCCTCGTCCATGGGATCTTTTTGTGCGGCCAGAAAAAGCAGCCGCTCCTTTTTCATGGCGGCCTCCACCGCGCGCAGGGATTTTTCCCGTCCGATGTAGAGGGGCAAAACCATGTCCGTGAAAATCACCATGTCCCGCACGGGCAGCAGTGGAAGCCGATCCGGGATTTCAACCTCCCGTTCGTCGCTTTCATCTATGAGTCGAATCAGATCGTCCTTATCACTTTCGGCCATTGTTACTCCTGAAAAAATCAAATATTTAAGTTTTTGCCGTCCTGACTGCCGTTTATGGGCTGGGCTACGCATAAATCAAACCATGGCCCGGAGTCAATAGCCATGTGACGGCAAAAAACGATTTTGCATCCCCCGGGGATATGATAGTTGGGGTTTTACGGTCTTAATGCGTCAGTATTTTGAAATATGAGACTGAAGAATATATCCATTTTATTTTTTCGCCTGTATGGTTGATTCATTATTTAGCAGGGTTGAAGACATGTCAAATCTGATTTTCTGGTTTTTGGTATTTTGCGCCGGTCTTTGCATGGGAAGTTTTTTAAATGTCTGCGTCAGCCGGCTTCCCCAGAAACTGTCCATTGTTCGGCCCGGCTCCCGGTGCCCGGACTGTTCGGCGCCCATTGCCTTTTATGACAACATCCCCGTTATCAGCTGGCTGCTGCTCAAGGGCCGCTGCAGAGCCTGCGGCCGGAGCATTTCAATACGCTACCCCATAGTGGAGCTTGCCGCCGGGGTCATGGCTGTGCTTGTGGTTGTCCAGTACGGCCCGGTTCTGTCGGCCTTGATTTATTTTTTGCTGATCTGTGCGCTGATAACCATATCCCTTATCGATCTGGACCATCGCATCATCCCGGACATAATTAGCCTGCCCGGTATTGCCGCCGGGTTTCTGGCCTCGTTTCTGCTCCCTGAACTGTCCTGGCTTGATTCATTGCTCGGCATACTGATTGGCGGCGGCCTTCTCTATGCTGTAGCCCTGGGCTATTACCTGTTTGCCGGCAAGGAAGGCATGGGCGGCGGCGATATCAAGCTTTTGGCCATGCTCGGAGCCTTTATCGGCTGGAAAGGCGTTTTTTTCACCATTTTTACGGCATCACTGATCGGAACCATCACCGGAATAATCATGATGCTGGCTGCGGGCAAAAATCTCAAGTTTGCCGTGCCTTTCGGACCGTTTCTGTCCCTGGGCGCGGTGGTTTACCTGTTTTTCGGACAGAGCCTGATTCAATGGTACTTTTTCGGGCCCCGGCCCTGGTAACCTACCGGCAAACCCCAATGAATTTGAACAAGTCTTTAAATCATGCTTGACACGGCTGTTTTGGCCAAGTATTGTTACCGGAAATCAAGATTGCAAACAGTGATTCAGAGACAATTGTGTTTTTATATTGCATGATATGACTGCTGACCCGTATTTGGCCTCAATGGGCGCCATAGATCATCGCCTTTAATCGTTTCTGCCGTATCCGGCAAGGCAGAACGAACCCCTGAATATCAACCACCCAAAAGCAATGAAAGGAGTCGTGCAGTGAACAAGGCAGATTTAGTAAACGAAGTGGCAAAAGTCGTCAGCACCAAAAAAGAGGCCCAGGCAGCAGTTGATTGTGTGATCCAGACCATCACAGACGCCATGTCAAAAGGCGACAGTGTAACCCTGGTCGGATTCGGCACATTCAAATCGGTCAAGCGCGAAGCCCGCACCGGAAGAAACCCGCAAACCGGTGCCGCCATTAATATCAAGGCGCGCAAAGTCCCCAAATTCACCCCGGGAAAAGGTTTGAAAGAATCGCTCAATTAATTGTGCACACACCCCGGTACTGTGCCGGACGGCCTTTGGCCAGATCGATGAGCCGGTATCCGCTTTTTAAAAAGGCGACACGCAGTCCTTACTGATCTGCGTGTCGCCTTTTTTGATATTTTGACGGCTTGTCAGCCAAGTGCTGTATCTAGCAGGTTCCCCCGCAGCTTGAGCATCCCTGGCCCAGTTCAATGCTGGAGCTGATGGCAAACCCGAACCCGGTAAAATCGATTTTAATGGGCTGGGCTTCGGCCAGGAAATCCTTATTTGCAATGAACTGAAAATTGTTCACGTCAAAGACTTCATCGGATTCGTTTGGTTCATCCAGAACCATGGCCAGAGACGGCCCCCCTCACCCGCCGGGGTTGAGCAGGACCCGGATGGGCTTGGGGTCCTTGTCTTTGAAAAATTCCGAAATCTTCTCGTATGCTGCATCTGTTACTTCAAGCATGTCTATCCCTCCAAGGTTCATTTGATGGCAATATATAAGTTAAAGTTTTAAAAACTAGCCGCAAACATCGTTATTGTCAACAAAAATTTTTTTTGACTTGCTTTTGCGGATCTGCTATTGCACCGGACACCGTGAAAATACGGCAGATTGTTTTTTGGCCGGCTGCCATTTCCCGGCGCCGTAAATACACAATAACCACGATTGAATAAAAAGAAAGGATACAAGCATGGAACAAACCCTGTCCATTATCAAGCCAGACGGCGTCAACCAGGGCCTGATCGGCGAAGTCATAAAGCGTTTTGAGGCAAAGGGCATCCGGATTGCGGCCATGAAAATGCTGCAGATGACAAAAAAACAGGCCCAGGGCTTCTATGCCGTCCACCGGGAGCGCCCGTTTTTTGAAAGCCTGACCGATTTCATGACCTCGGGCCCTGTCGTGGCCATGGTGCTTGAAGGCGAAAACGTGATTGAAAAAAACCGCAGCCTCATGGGGGCCACCAACTACAAGGAAGCCGAGGAAGGCACCATCCGACGGGATTTTGCCACGGATATTGAAAAAAATGTGGTGCACGGCTCGGATTCACCCGAAACCGCGGCCTTTGAAATCAGTTACTTTTTCAACCAGTTTGAACTGGTCAGCTAAATATCAGTCGGGGGCGGATATAAAATTTTCGCCCCCTGACTTTTTTACTCTTTGCTTTTTAAAACGGACAGAAACGCGCTTTGCGGGATCATCACCTCCCCGGCCATCTTCATCCGCTTTTTTCCCTTTTTCTGCTTTTCCAGCAACTTGCGCTTCCGGGTAATATCACCGCCGTAGCACTTGGCGGTCACGTCCTTGCGATAGGCATTAATGGTTTCCCGGGCAATGACCTTGCCGCCGATGGCGCCCTGGAGGGCGATTTTAAACATGTGCCGCGGGATTTCCTCCTTTAGCTTCTCGCATGTCTGCCGGGCCCGAAACGGGGCCTTGTCCCTATGTACCAGCTGGGACAAGGCATCCACGCGTTCGCTGTTGATCAAAATATCCACGCGCACGATATCGGACTGCCGGTAATCGAGCATGTCATAATCAAACGAGCCATAGCCCTGTGTGACGGTTTTGAGCCGGTCGTAAAAATCATAAACCACCTCGGCCAGGGGCATTTCAAACACCATTTCCATGCGGCTGCTGCCAAAGTACTGGTAATTGGTGTTAATCCCCCGCCGTTCCAGGCAAAGCTGCATGATCTGGCCCATGTAGGTATCCGGCGTAAAAATCGAGGCCCGGATGTAGGGCTCCCGGATATAGGCGATATTGACCGGATCCGGGTAAAGCGCCGGGTTTTCGATTGTCATTACCGTGCCGTCGTTTAGCCCGATTTCATACTGTACCGAGGGTGCGGTGATGATCAGGGAAAGATCGTATTCCCGCTCCAGGCGCGCCTGGACAATCTCCAGGTGAAGCAGTCCCAGAAAACCGCACCTGAACCCGAAGCCCAGGGCCGCGGATGTGTCCTTTTCATAGACAAGGGAGGCGTCGTTTAATTTCAGCTTGTCCATGGCCGCGGCCAGATCCGGATACTCATCCGTGTCCACCGGGTAAATGGAGGAAAACACCACGGGCTTGGGTTCCTTAAAGCCCGGCAGGGCCTTTTCGCACGGGCGTTTTTTTACGGTAATGGTATCGCCGGTGCGCGTGTCGCTGACAGTTTTGATTCCGGCGATGATATAGCCCACCCGCCCGGCGGTGATAAACTTCTGGGGCACCCGTTTGATCTGGAAGATGCCGGTTTCCTCCACCGTGTATTCTGCCTGATTGGACATGAACATAATCCGGTCGCCGGGCCGCAGGGTGCCGTCGATCATCCGGAAATGCACCACGGTTCCCCTGAACGGATCATAATGGGAATCAAAGATCAGGGCTTTAACAGGTGCGTCCGGATCTCCCTGGGGCGGGGGCAGCTGGGTAACAATGGCTTCCAGGATCTCCTCTGTTCCGATCCACTCCTTGGCCGATGCCAGAATGGCCGTGTCCGGATCAAGGCCGAGTTCATCTGCAATCTGGAGCTTAACCTTTTCTATATCAGCAGAGGGCAGATCAATCTTGTTGATCACCGGAATGATTTCCAGGTCATGCTCCAGGGCCAGGTACAGATTGGCAATGGTCTGGGCCTGAACCCCCTGGCTGGCGTCCACCAGCAGCAGCGCACCCTCGCAGGAGGCCAAAGCCCGGGAGACCTCATAGGAGAAATCCACATGGCCCGGGGTGTCAATGAGATTGAGATAATAAAGATGGCCGTCTTTTGCGGTATAGGGAAGACAGATGGTCTGGCTTTTGATGGTAATGCCCCGCTCCCGCTCCAGATCCATGCTGTCTAGCATCTGGTCCTTGAAATCCCGTTCAGCCACAATGTCGGTGGACTGGATCAGGCGGTCGGAAAGGGTTGACTTTCCGTGGTCAATATGGGCGATAATGCTGAAGTTGCGAATGTTTTTCATATAATTCCAATTGGATAAACCGATTCAAAATTCCTGCGGGAAAAACCCCGGAGAAAAATGTGTTCTCCTATCAATTCAAAACAGACCTGTCAAGACAGACCCGTTTTACCAGGGCTGCTCGATGCGCACGGTCAAATACAGATCCCCTTTGTTTCCGGAACCGTCATCCCGGCCCAGGCCCTTTAAACGCAAGACATTTCCGTCCCGCGTTCCGGGCGGAATTTTGAGCCGGTACATGCGGTTGTGAAACCCCCAGGGAATGTTGACCCGTTTGGTGGTCCCGGCAGCGGCTTCATACGGGGTAATTTGGATGGTTTCATGAAGATCCGGTGCAGAGCCCCCGCCCCCGGGCCGGATGACCTGGAGGTGATCGCTTTTTTTGCGCCGGATGCTGCCCCGGTGATACCCGTTTTGCCCGCGGTTGTCGGGCAGCAGGGGAAAGAGCTTTAAAGCAACCATCCCGCAGACAAATCCCCCGATATGGGCCCACCAGGCAATGCCCGCCTGCTGGGCCTGGGCGCCGGCGGCATTGAGCACCTGCATCAGAAACCACAGCCCCAGAAAGAAAAAAGCCGGTATCTCCACAAAAAACGGTATAAACAAAATCGGGATCAATGTCAGGATCCGGGAATGGGGATAGAGCAGAAAATAGGCCCCCATAACCCCGGCAATGGCCCCGCTGGCCCCGATGACCGGTGTTGTGGACTGGGCGTTTAAGGCAAAGTGAAACAATCCGGAAACAAGGCCGCAGCCCACGTAGAAAAGAATAAAATAAAACGACCCGAGCCGGTCCTCCACGTTGTCGCCGAAAATATAAAGGCTCCACATGTTAAACAGCAGGTGCAGAAACCCGCCGTGGAGAAACATAAAGGAAAACAGGGAAAACACCTGCTGAAGCGGCGTGAAATAAACCGATATCTCCCCGGAGGTATAACGGGCGGGCACCAGACCATAGGTGAAGATGAAATGCTGCAGCTCCCGGGGACCGTAAGTGATCTGGGACAGGAAAACCAGGACATTGACGGCAATAAGCACGTGGGTGACCAGGGGATAATGCCTGGCCGGTATGGTATCGCGCAATGGAATCATTTATGCCGGCCTTGCCCGGGGTTTTGTCCCGGAAAAAGTAAGTCGGTCACTTATTTCCCGACGGGGCCACGGTCATGCTCAGATCCACGAACCGGGCCGCATGCGTCAGCGCCCCCATGGAAACAATGTTGACGCCAAGTTCGGCCAGGCGGGCAATGCGCCCGGCCTCCACCCGGCCTGATACCTCGATTTCGGCCCCAATGCCGATATGTGCCGCAGCTTCGGCAATGGCGGCATCATCCATGTTATCGAGCATGATCACATCCGCGCCTGCAGCCATGGCCTCTTTGACCTGGGCCAGGGTTTCGGTTTCCACTTCGACCCGCACCAGATGGGAGATATGCCCCCGAACCGCGTTGACTGCGGCCGTGATGCTGCCGCAGGCCGCAATGTGATTGTCTTTGATCAGCACCCCGTCATACAATCCCATGCGGTGGTTAAACGCCC
>JAGTVF010000362.1 GCA_018224315.1 Desulfobacterales bacterium
ATAACTGCGTCCGCAGGACGGGCAATCGAGTTTTCCGTCAATGATATCGCCTTTGGCCTTACGGCTGATTTGCGTTTTCAAGGCATTTTCTTCCGGCAGGCAGTCCGGACAGATGAGTTTTTCTGCCACCCAGTGCTTCATTGATGCTCCTTGCAGCGATTGGTTTTCTTTTTACGGGCAGGAAATAATAGCGCTGTCCCTGTTTTGCGTCAATTATTTGACAACCCTGTGAAAGGCACAAATGTTTTAAAACAGCCATGATCGTAAAGCCCGGTTTCCGGCTTTACATACCCTCTCCGAACTGATAATAATAATAATCATTTCTTTAATATGCAAGTTCCGGCTACCCGCACTTGTGCAGCCGGTTCGGGGACGGGTAAAAAACGAAATTCTCATCAACAAAATTCTCATCATGGAGGCAAAAAATGAAAAACATAATAAAAACCCTGCTGGCCGTCCTTCTTGTCGTCGCATTGATCGGCTGTGCCGGACAAACCAAACAGCAGAAAGGCACCGGAACCGGTGCGGCTGTAGGGGCAGGTGTCGGCGCCATTCTGGGCCAGGTCATCGGCGGGGATACCGAGGGCACACTGACCGGCGCCGGCATTGGCGCTGTGCTCGGCGGCATAGCGGGAAACCGGATCGGCTCTTACATGGACAAGCAAGAGCAGGCCATGCAGAATGCCGTGGCAACTTCCGAGGCTGCCAGCGTCCGGCGGCAGCAGGATGTGCTGGTCACCACCTTCAAATCAGAGCTCATGTTTGACTTTGACTCCGCCACCATCAAGCCCGGGGGAATGAATGAAATCGCCCGGGTGGCCAGGGTGCTCAACCAATACCCCCAGACACTGCTCCGGGTAGAGGGCCACACCGACCAGGTAGGACCCGAGGATTACAACCAGCGGCTTTCTGAACGACGGGCAGAAGCGGTCAAAGACGCCCTGATCCAGCAAAATGTGGATCCCAGAAGAGTCAGTGCCATTGGCTACGGTGAGACCCAGCCTATCTCATCGGAGGATGCGGTCAACCGGAGAGTTGAAATCCGGATTACCCCCATCCGCCAGGCCGAAGGGTAAAATGCCCGGAAAACTTTGCTGCGCCTGTTGTCCCGGCAAAACCATGATTGGATGCCGCGGACAGCAGGCGCATGATCAGGCAAACAGCTCAGCAGCGGTAGGTTTTGAGAAAAAACGTTGATTTCCAGAAATGCCGGCTTGCCAGAAAATCCGGACGGGTCAACAGAAAATCCGGGAAAATGTGGTACCAGCGATAGCCGCATGACCGGATAAACATCCTGCAGGCGTTTCCATAACCGGCTTCATTGGCTGCCACCCGGGCGGCATCCCGCTGGCAGCGCGATTTCGTCAGCGGTCTGAGGATGCGGGGGTCGAACCCGAACCGGTTGAACTGATCCTTTACCCGCTTGTAATTCTGATAGCGGCACCGGGCGTCGAGCTGTGACAATACGGGCAGACTTGTCAGGAAAACAAGAAAGAATCCGTTGCCGGCCATCTCCAGCCAGGAATCCTCCCGCTCCGGCAGCAATCCCGGCCCGGCCGCTGCCAGGACAGCAATTTCTATCAGGGTGACGGCGTGCAGCAGCAGGCCGGCCCGCAAATAGGACAATGGTTGAATCTGCAGACTACCCCCCGTGGTCACAAATCATATCCGGGCCCATGAAACGGGCAAAGACTGAAATAACCATACAAGAATATAAATTTTTAGCAATCTGATACAGCCGGGTTTCAGTTTGCTGTTTTCCGCACTGCGCATTGACCAGCGCAATTCATGCCTTATGTTGTGGTTAAAATGAAAATCCGATTCATCCAAGGAGATACGGCATGGACAAAAATCTGGATCAGGTGATTGAATGGATCAGCCGGATCCACAAAGACCATATTGACCGGACCGGCCGGCATTATATGGAAGTTTCCATTGGAACCGCGGCCGGGAAACTCGGATTTGCGGATCTGGCGGAAAAATACCAAAACGCCTGGGCCGTGGTGCCGCTCAAAAAGCCCATGGCGGGCATGAAAGTGCGCATAGACGGACGCACCTTTGTCAATTATGCCCAGTTTGATTCAGGGGTGGCCGTGCCCGGCTATGTAACCGGGGATACTGGCCTTTGCCATCACCCGTATGAAGTGCAGCACAGCATGGTGCTAAACTGCGCATGATGGATCAAAAAGCCCGGAAAAAACCCCAGATGGCTTCAGCCGCGTCATAGTTTTCAAGGGTGCGGCTGTTTGCATCCCCGGGCGGAACCCGTGGTCCCGGCCAGTCGTGGGCCCAGTCGTAAATGGTATGCAAAACGAGCCGGTGCCCGCCTGTCCGCCATTGCTGGACCAAAACACGCCCGTTGCAAAGGGAATGCTTCTCGGCTTCGCCCCGGCACTGATTCACAGACCTCCAAAAATCCACAGTGTCGGCAACGGAGACAAATTCCCGGCTTTTGTGGTTGCGGGAAGGTCCGCCGGAATAGGGAATGGTTTGGTCATTGAACCCGTGAATGACAAGCACCGGAAGTCCAAAGGAAGGCCGCGCAATTTGCTGCCAGATCCCTTTTTCCACCTCCCGGCTGCCAATGGTTCCTGAAACCACGGCCAGGGCCGCAAGGCGTCCGGGTTTTTCCGCGGCATACAAACAGGCCAGCATGCCGCCGTTGGAATGGCCGGCCATGTAAATGCGATCTGGATCCACGGCAAAACGCGAAGACACGTCATCTATAACCGTTTCAAGAAAGGCCAAATCATCGACGCCGTCTTTCTGGGCCTTGCCGCAGCAATGACCGGCATTCCAGTGCTGCAGAAACCCGAAAAGACCGATGCCGTTGGGATAGACAACAATGAAGTTCTCCCTGTCGGCCAGATCGCTGAAACCAGTGAGCCGCTCCATGGTTTTGGCGGTTTCAAAAGCGCCGTGCAGCATTACGAGCAAAGGCAGTTTGCCGTCTACGGCGGATCCGGCCGGCAGATGCACCCGGTAGCTGCGGCGAAACCCCATTTCCCGGACATCCACCTTAATGGTCTCGCTTTTGCCAACCGCCAGGCGCTGGGAAACCGAACCGCTCATACAGCCGCAGAAAAG
>JAGTVF010000363.1 GCA_018224315.1 Desulfobacterales bacterium
GCCGGATTGCCGCCCAGGTCAAAAAGGTGCCGACTTTCAAGCACACTCGGGCCCCCAACGCTTTCGCGCAGAAAATAACGGGTGCCGCTTCGGGTCCTTTGCTTTGCAATGTACATATATAGTTGAGAGTTTTAAGTTTTAAGTGTTAAATGTTAAATGTTAAGCATGGATGTTATCATTTCAAATCAATTGCTTTTAACAATCTGCAAACACTCAATTTAGTTTCAGCTTATTCTTCCTGCCTGACGCTTGCGGGCGAAGTTTTGATGCTAAAGAAATAACTTCTTGATTTTACTTAACACTTAATCACTTAAAACTTAACACTGCCTGTAAGCCGGAGACCAGATCAGGCTTCGGCCGGCTTGTTATAGGCCAGAAGGGTTTTGCCGTTGTTTTCGGTTTCCGTAAACAGACCGGCCTTGACCAGGGTGTCGACCACCTCGTTTAAAGTGCCCACATCCACGTCTTCAGTGGACATGCCCGAAAGAACGCCGATTACCTCCTGACGGCTGCGGGCCTTGCCGTCGCCAAACTCCTTTCGGATGGTGTCCTGAAGCCGGCTGCTTTCAAAGTCCTGCTTATGAATGCCATTTTCGGCATACGGGTATACGATCTGTCTGGCCAGCCTGCGCTGCTCTCTGGCCCTGGACTTTCTGCGGATCTGCAGCCCGCGGAACAAAAACGCCGCGAAAAATATCAGAAACATGGCCCCGAAGGCCTCGATCATGACGATAAAAGGGCGGTGCCCATAAGCCGTGGCCATCAGGGCGGCGGCACACCCCAGCAGACAGGCGGAAATGGCCAGGAAAAACGCCGCCCAGAAAAAGGCGTGATCCGATTCCCGGATGGCCGATACCGGCAGCAGAATCACACCCCGTTCCGCCGGTGCCAGCAGATCCTCGGCCTGACGGATGTCAACAGACTTCTTGTTTGCCATTCTTGTCCTCCTTGCAGAAAAATTCGTTTGCCCTTTTCAGGTGGCTGATTTGAAAAACCGTGCTATCTTACAAAAATATTCGGAATCGTCCAAGGCTAATTTTTGTATGGTATGGTCAAATCGCGTTTGCAAATATTTGCCGGGATGCCATTTCAAAGGAGGGTTTCAATGAACCAGCGGAAAACCGGGGATCGCCCGGAAAAGCGCATTGTGCGCACCACGTCGGCTTATGACTGCGGGGGCCGATGCCCCCTGCGGCTGCATGTCAGCGGCAATCAAATCCTGCGCGTGGAAGGCGACGACGCCCCTGAACCCCACCAGCTCCGAACCTGCCTGCGATGCCGGGCCTACAAACAGTACGTGCATCACCCGGACCGGTTTTTATATCCCCAGAAGCGGGTGGGAAAGCGCGGGGAGGGAAAATTTGAGCGCATTACCTGGGACGAGGCCTATGACACTTTCATCGGCCAGTTGGACCGGATCAAGGCCGCTTACGGAAACAGCGCGGTTTTGCTGGCCACCGGCGGCGGATACCTGGCAAGCCTGCATCAAGGCGGACTTGCCGCATCCCGGCTGCTCAACCAGTACGGCGGTTATGTCACCCATTACGGCAACATTTCTTCTGAAGGCGCGGTCTGGGCATCTCTGACCCAGTACGGCTCGGTGATGGTGGGCCACAGCCGGGAGGACATGATGAACTCCAAACTCATCATCCTCTGGGGCTGGGACCCGGCGCGCATGATATCGGGCACCAACACCATGTATCATCTGATCCGGGCAAAGGAAAACGGAGCGAAAATCATTGCCATTGACCCGCGCTATCACGACAGCGCAGCCACCCTGGCCCATCAGTGGATTCCCGTGTATCCGGGCACAGACACGGCCGTGATGGCGGCCATGGCCCACGTGATGATCACGGAAAATCTCCACGACCAGCAATTTCTCGATACCTACACCGTGGGCTTTGATGCGTTTGCCGACTATGTGCGGGGAAAAGAAGACGGGGTGGAAAAAACCCCGGCCTGGGCTGCAAAAATTTCCGGGGTAGATGCGGACACAATCAAAGCCCTTGCCCGGGAGTATGCCACCACCAAGCCCGCAGCCCTCATGGACTGCCAGGGCCCGGCCAGAAGCGCCATGGGCGAGCAGTACAACCGGTGCGCATCCACCCTGTGCGCCATGACCGGCAATGTGGGCCGGCCCGGAGGAAGCGCCGGGGGCGGGCTCATGGGCATCCCCGTGGGCCACATGTTCCGCCAGTCCGCCATTCCGCCGGGCAAAAATCCGTTTGAGGCAGACGGGCCCAATGTCAAGGGCACCCTGGACATCCGCATGCGGGTGAAAAAGCGCATCCACATCAATACCCTCTGGGATGCGATTTTGGAAGGCACCGCAGGCGGGTACCCTTCGGATATCAAAATGATGTGGTCCATGTGCAACAACTACGTCAACCAGATCGGAAACAGCAACAAGGCGGACAAGGCGTTAAAAGAGCTCGAATTCATAGCGGTCAGCGAGCTGTTTCCCACGGCCACGGCCCGGTACGCGGATATCATTTTTCCGGTGACCTCGGCTGCAGAGCGAAACGATTTCACCCGGCCCTGGCCCTCGGGCCCCTATTTCACGGTAATCAACCAGGCCATCGAACCTATGGGGGAGTGCAAGTCAGATCTCCAGATCGCCTCGGAACTGGCCGAACGCCTGGGCATTGAGGGGTTTAATCCCCACAGCGAGGAAGAGTGGCTCAAAATCCTTTTTGAAAACAATCCGGAATACACCACCCATATTGACGACTACGAGGCCTTCCGCCAAAAGGGCATCCACAGAATCGATCTGCCCGAGCCCATTGTGGCCTTTCGCGACCAGATCAAAGACCTGCAAAACAACCCGTTTCCCACCCCGTCGGGCAAAATCGAGATCTTTTCGCAGCGCGCCGCAGATCTCGACAACCCGGCTTGCCCGCCCATTCCCAAATATCTGCCCACTGCCGAGGATCGGTTTGACCCTTTGACCGAAAAATACCCATTGCAGCTGCTCACCCCCCATCCCAGAAACCGGGTCCACTCAGAGCTCTACCTGGTGCCCTGGCTGCGGGAGGTCGAAGAGCACCGGGTGTGGATCAACTCCAGAGACGCGGATGCCCGGGGCATTTCAGACGGCGATCCGGTGCAGGTTTACAATGGCCGGGGCACGGTGGCCCTTCCCGCCTTTGTCACCGAACGGATCATTCCCGGGGTGGTGGCCATATTCGAGGGCAGCTGGTATGCGCCGGATGAAAAAGGTGTGGACCGGGGTGCATGCGCCAACACCCTGACCAAAGACACCTATTCCGGCGGCGGGGCCTGCGTGATGAACACCAGCCTTGTGGAGATAGAAAAAGTTCAAGGTGCAAGGTGCAAGGTTCAAGGTTCAAGGTTCAAAGTTGATGATATACAACCCTGAACTTTGAACCCTAACATTGAACATTGAACTTTGAACCCGCAACAGGGAGAGTTAGGATGCAGATGGGATTTTACTTTGACCAGAGCCGGTGCACGGGATGCTGCGCCTGCCAGGTGGCGTGCAAGGACTGGCATGATGTGCCCGCCGGAGACGAGAAATGGATGCGGGTACTCTACACGGAAA
>JAGTVF010000364.1 GCA_018224315.1 Desulfobacterales bacterium
GAAACCCCGGTGAGCAGCCCGGAACTGGCAAAGCGCTATCCGCTGATTCTGGGCACCGGGCCGTTTAAACCGGACATGAAGTCCTGTTTGCGGGCAGTGCCGTCTTTTATCAAAAAATATCCGCATCCGGCTTTACAGATTCACCCGGAGGACGCAGAGCCCAGAAAAATCAAGACCGGTGACGGCGTCAGCATCAAAACCCCCAGGGGCCAGGTGGTGATGCGTGCTTTTGTCACAGACCGGATCATGCCGGGTTTTGTGTATGCGCCCGTGGGCGGCGGCGGACCCCTGGGCACGGCTGAATGGCAGCAGGCCAATGTCAATGAAATCACCGATGACCGGCAGTATGATCCCATATCCGGATTTCCGGTTTACAAAACCCTTTTGTGCCAGGTCAAAAAGAAAAAGCGGGTGCGAAGAAGCACTGCATCCGCGGACCCGAGCCTGGGATGCGGGGGATAAACAACAGGGAGGCAAAACCCATGACACAGTCCAAATGCCCGGTATGCGGGTGTGAGAAATTTTACGTCAAGGACCCGGATGATGAATTCGAGGTTTATGAATTTGAATGCCGGCAAGGGGATGTCTGTTTTGATGAGGCCGCAGACTCCGGCCAATGCCCGGAAGTCGATGACCGAACAGAAATCTTTTGCAATGCATGTGCCTGGCACGGTATGCTGGAAAACATCCGCTAAACACGTTGTCTGACAATCCGGCAATCAGGGGCACAGGGCTGTGGGCGCATGCAAATCCAGTTTCGCAGGCTGATTGGAAAAACCGTAGGCTTTGTTGTGCCGGTTTTGCTTTTTGTGCTTCTGGCAGCCGTGGGCGCACTCACTCTCGGCCCGGCCGCCCTGGAAAAATACATCACTTACCGGATGCAGGACGCGGGCCTGGAAAATCCCCGGATATCAGTGGCCGCTCTTGGCCCTGGCGGCCTGGATCTCAGGGATGTCTCCGCAGACAACCCGGATTTTGAGATCGATTTTGTTCATCTCCGCTACACTCTAAAAAGCCTGGTGCAGGGCCGGGTAACAGAGATTGTCATCAGCGGCCTGAGATATCATGCGGACATGGACAATCTTTTGCCTGGCGCAGACACCTCTTCTGCTGGGCCGGATTTTGGCCGTTTATCCGAAAGGTTGCCAAAAGATCAGATCCGCCCGCTGGTTTTCTTTGATCGGCTCAATATCCGCAATTCCGTTCTGGAAATCGGCTTTTCCGACACTTGCCATACGGTGTTGTTTGACGCCGCCCTGACCGCGCAAAGCCCCCACAATCTTTATTTTTACTTAAATCCGCTGGTTTACGGCATACCTGTGAAGATTCGGGGCCGTATGGATTTAAAGGCCCTGAAAACAAGCGGGCAGATTCGCGTGTCTGCGCGTCAAGATCCGGGATTTCAACATGTGCCCGGAGGTATGCAAAAACCGGACACGGCGGCCGATTCGGACTTTGCGCCGGCAATTGCGGGGAACTGGTCTGTTCATTTGGGTGCCCGGAAACAGGGGCGGTTTGCGGTTTCAGCCGCGGTCCGGGGCCTTGACTTTGGGGGCCTGGGCATGGAAGCCGGATTGGACAGGGCTTTTTTTTCCGCCCGGGCTGTTTTTGATCATGACTGGACATTGCACGATACCAAAGCAGAGCTTGGCTTAAACGGGCTTTTTTATAAAGATATTCAAATTGATTCCTTAAGTTGTTCACTGGCGGAAAAGGGATCGGATCTGGCCCTGGCAGGGGACCTGAGCCGCCCTTTTCATGCATCGCTTCAGATCAGCGGCACCCAGAGCAATTTTTCTGAAATCCTGCAAACCGGTAAATGGCAGGCGGATCTGAGCTGGAATCTCACGGGACAGATTGCGCCGGCACAATTGGCGGCCATGTTTCCCATGGAAGTCAAAATCAATCCGGCTTTCGGCCTGGATGCCGCCGGCCGGATTGCGGCGGGTTTTTCGCCGGCCGGGGCCCATAAGAAGAAATCGGGCCAAAATTCCTGGTTTTTGGATTTGCAAACCGAAAAATTCGCATTTGCGCCGGTTAACATCCACGTACCGGAAAGCCTTCTGCGGATCCGGGGCCTGGAACTGCCCGGCCCTGTTGTTGTAAAAGGCGGCCCCAACGGGTGGAAGACCCGAATTTACGCCAAAGTCAACCAGGTCCGGATGGCATCGCCGGAAATTACCATCCGGGATGCAACCCTTGATCTTCCGGTGGTTGTCAATGATGAATCCGCAGAGCCCGGCAGTTTTGCCGTTTCTTTGATTCAATATGACGATATTGCGCTGCCGGCTGTGGCCGGCACGGCCCTGGTCCGGGCCCAAACCCGGGACCGGCTTTTGCGTCCCGTGCTGCAGCCGGAATTGGCCATTTCTATTGAAAATGGAGATATTGACTGGCCGCAGTCCAACCTCAAAGCCGCGGGTATCAATGGCCGTGTGCAGATCCGGGATCTTTTTCCCTTGACCACGCCGGGCAATCAGCGCATAGATATCAAAAGGCTGAAGGCCGGAGAACTGGCGCTTGAAGACGGCTTTGTGATATTTCGGATCGAACCCGAAAGCCTGTTTCTGGAAAAAACCCAATGGCATCTGGCTGACGGCGGGGTTTTGGCGGCACATTCCTCCAGGCTGGATTTTGATCCATTGGCCGCAGACCTGGATGTTTTTTTTCAGGACGTGGATCTGGTCGGTCTGGCTGCCCGGCTCACTGAGGAAAAAATTATTGGCAGCGGCCGGGTTCACGGCCGGGTCCCGGTTCAATGGCGGCCGGAGCGCATCCGCATCGGTCAGGGGTTTTTGTATTCGGTGCCCGGCACCGGTCGTTTTGGGATCAAAGACGAAAAATGGCTCAATGCCCTGATGCTTTACGTGCGCGATGCCCTGGCCGGACATGAGTATCTTTCCCTGCTTTCAAAACGCCTGGAAAAGGCCCTTGGCAATTTCGAGTATAATTTTCTGTCCATTCACCTGGAGCCGGAAAAACAGGATGCCACAGCCCGGATCGAACTGCGCGGTCAGGGGGTTGAAGGCGAATCTCCCCAGGAGGTGGGAAGCCTTGTGATCAACGTCAATGCCATTGAAGAGATCTTAAACCGGGTATTGGGGTTTTACAGCACAAAGGACCAGTCCATCGCAGAGGCTCTGGATGTGCTTTTTGAGGATTCCCGGAAAAACCCCGGGGCAGCGGAAAATGACCAAAACCGATAAACCAGGGAGGGGTTTTATGAAAATGGTTATTGCAGCGGCGCTTGTGTTGGTCATGGCCGGGGCCGGCGCCTGCACAAGGCATCATGTAACGGCCGATACCACTCACCGGGTGGAAATCGCCCCGATTCATGTCACCGTGGACGTGAATTTAAAAGTGCAAAAGGCGCTGGACGAGGCCCTGAGCTTTCAGGGGGACATGAACGAAGTCTTTACCGAAGAAGAGCTCAAACAACTCCAATAATGTATTTTTTCAGGGGGGAAAAATGAAAACAACGCATAAAATGGTCCGGATTTTTGCCCTGGTGTTTCTTTGCGCCCTGATGACGGCTTCTGCTTTTGCCCAAAGCAAGCAGGAGGTGGCCGCCAGCATGCGCGACCGCCATCCGGCCCTGATGGAAGCCAAGAACAAGGGGCAGGTGGGCGAGGCCTGGACCGGCCTGGTGGGTCTGGTGTCGGCCAATGCGCCGGCAGCGGTGCAAAAACTGGTGGATGCGGAAAATCATGACCGCAAACAGCTTTTCAGAATCATTGCCGGCGAGACCAGTGCTTCTGTGCAGGAAGTGGCGCGGCAAAACCGGATCCGCATGTATCGCCTGGCCAAAGATCACCATTTTGTCCAGGATGCAAACCGCAACTGGGTAAAGAAAAAGGCGCTGGATCAGTGATGCGGCCGGTGCAATATCTTGAAATGTTTCATACTTGACACATACACCGATTCCTGCAATATCAGGCTTGATGGCGCCATCTGGAATCAGGCCTTTATGGGTGAATCAGCCAAATTTTCCTTTCCAGGACAAAGGGGACCGACCATGAACAAAACTTTTTTTCGTTTGTTTGCAGCCGCCTGTATGCTGTTTTTGATCGCCGCGTGCGGGCAATCCGATGATTCAGACAAGCAAGCCCAACAACAGAACGCGCCGGAAAAATCAGAACCCATTGAACTGAGCTATTCCGTGTTTTTCCCGCCCACCCATGCGCACTCCAAGGCTGCCGAAGACTGGGCCCGGCAGGTGGAGACCCGCACCGACAATGCCGTGAAAATCAATATGTATCCCGGCGGCACCCTCACCGGGGCGGCTGAATGTTACGACGGGGTGGTCAGCGGCATCTCGGATATCGGCATGTCCTGCTTTGCCTATACCCGGGGCCGCTTTCCGGTGATGGAAGCCGTGGACCTACCCCTGGGATATCCCGACGGAATGACGGCCACAAGGGTGGCCAACCAGTTTTACCAACAGATGGATCCCGAGGAATTAAAGGACGTCAAGGTGTTATACCTCCACGCCCATGGCCCGGGCCTGCTGCACACCAAAAAACCGGTTGAAACCCTGGCCGATATCGAGGGCATGCAGATCCGCTCCACGGGCCTGAGCGCTAAGATGGTCCAAGCCCTTGGCGCCACGCCCGTGGCCATGCCCCAGGGGGATACCTATGAGGCCCTGCAGAAAGGGGTTGTGGAAGGGACGTTTGCACCCATGGAAACCCTCAAAGGGTGGCGGCAGGGCGATGTGATCGATTACACCACCAATTGCCAGGAAATCGGTTACACCACCACCATGTTTGCGGTCATGAACAAGGAGAAGTTCAATCAGCTGCCAGAAGAGGTCCAGGACGTGATCAACAAGGTCAGCAAGGAATGGATCGAGGTCCACGGGCAGGTTTGGGACGATGCGGACAAGGAAGGCCTGGCCTACACCCGGGAGCAGGGCAATGAGATCATTGCGCTTTCAGATGAGCAAAGCGCCCGCTGGAAGGAAGCCATTTCACCGGTGATCGCCGACTATATCACAGATGCCCGGGAAAATGGTCTTGAGGGGCAAAAGTCCGTGGATTTGCTGCGCAGCCTTATTGAAAAACAGAACTGATATCTGCAACAGTTTTTTATTTATCCGGAATGATTGATGTTTTCCGTTATCCGCGCCAATCGCTATATTACCGGGGCCGCTGCGGCAGTCAACTGGATTGCCGCAGCGGCCATCGTTTTGATGATGCTGGTCACCACGGGTGACGTGGTTCTTCGTTTTTTCCGGTTTTCCATACCCGGGGCCTATGAGACCATCGGCTTTCTGGGCGCTCTGGCCATTGCCTTTTCCCTGCCGTACACGGCCGCGGAAAAAGGCCACATTGCCGTGGATTTCCTTGTGCCGCGCCTGCCCCGGACGGCGCAGATTGTGATCCACAGCATCAACAGCCTGGTATCGCTTGTCCTGTTTGCTCTGATTGCCTGGCAGTGTCTGGTTTACGGTTCTGTTTTGAAATCCAACAACTCTGTGTCCGCCACCCTGGAGATGCCCATTTATCCGTTTGTTTACGGTGTGGCCGCCGGATGCATCCTGCTCTGTCCGGTGCTGATCATGGATCTGCTGCTGCGTCTGCGGGGGGCCGAGACCCAATGACGCCCACAACCATCGGTCTGATCGGCATTGCCGCCCTTTTTCTGCTTATCTTTTCCCGGCTGCCCGTGGGCTATCTCATGGCCGTGATCGGCATTGTGGGATTCGGCACCATTGTATCTTTTGACGCGGCCCTGAATCTGACGGCCAGGGATGTGTTTTCGGTTTTCAGTTCCTATAATCTCACTGTGATTCCGCTGTTTGTTTTCATGGGCCAGGTTGCATTTCATTCCGGGATTTCATCCCGGCTTTTTGATGCCGCATACCGGTTTGTGGGCCATATCCCCGGCGGGCTGGCCATTGCCACCATCGGCGCATGCGCCGGATTTTCAGCCATATGCGGCTCCACCAATGCCACGGCCGCCACCATGGGCGCGGCCACCCTGCCGGAAATGAAACGCTACAATTACAAGCCCGAGCTGGCCACCGGGGTTGTGGCCGCAGGCGGCAGCCTGGGCATTTTGATTCCGCCAAGTGTTGTGTTTATTGTCTATGGGATTCTCACGGAACAATCCATTGGCAAGCTGTTTGTGGCAGGGCTGCTGCCGGGACTGCTTTTGTGCGTGCTCATGGTGGCCAGTATTCTGATCTGGACAAGGATGCGTCCGGATCTGGGGCCCAAGGGGGAAAAATTCACCCTGCGCCAAAAACTGGCCTCTTTATCCGGTCTGGTCGAAACCCTGGTGATCTTTGTGCTGGTCATGGGCGGGCTTTTCAAGGGGGTCTTCACCCCAACCGAGGCCGGCGGCATCGGAGCCTTCTGCACCCTGGCAGTGGCACTGATCCGAAGAAACCTCAGCATGGAGGGGTTTGTTCAGGCCTTGTTTGAAACCACCCGGATTACCTGCATGATCCTGGTAATCGTCGCCGGGGCCACCATCTTTAGCCGGTTTATGGCCGTTACCCGCATTCCCTTTGATATTGCCGGATGGATCGCCGCACTGGACATGAGCCCGGCCATGATCATGTGTCTGATCATCGGGGTTTATTTTCTGGGCGGGTGCTTTATTGATGCCCTGGCCCTGGTGATGCTCACCATACCCATTTTCTATCCGGTGATCCTGGAACTGGGCTATGATCCCATATGGTTCGGGGTGGTGATCGTGCTGGTGACCCAGATCGGGGTGATCACCCCCCCGGTGGGTGTCAATGTCTACGTGGTCAGCGGTGTGGCCCGGGATGTGCCCTTAAACACGATTTTCAAGGGCGTGGTGCCCATGCTCATTGCCATGATTATCGCCACGTTGCTGCTCATCCCGTTTCCGCAGATTGCCCTGTACCTGCCCAGCCTGCTTTAGATCTTTTTATCTTTCAAGGACAATCCGTCCGCGGGTTACTCGCCCTTGTCAAGAAACTCGTGGATCGCAGCGAAATCCTTTCGTCCGTGTCCGGCAGCTTTGGCACGGCCGTAAATTTGTTTTGCCAGACCGGCGAGAAACAGGGGCTGATTTTCCTCGTAAGCCGTAATGTCTACCAGATGGAGGTCTTTGTGCATGAGTTCCAGCGGAAAACTGGCTTCAAAATTCCCGTTTTGAATCAGTGCCGCCTTGCCTTTCAGAAAAGGAGCCGATACCGGCAGTCCGGGCAGTGTTTCCATAAGAAACTCCCTGCTGAAACCCAGTTTTTCACCCAGCAGCGCGGTTTCCGCGTATGCCAGCATTGATTGCGCCAGCAGCGCATTTACAAGCATTTTAAAGGCACTGCCCTGTCCGGCCGGTCCAACGTGCAGGATTGTCTTGCCCATCAGCTCAAACAGCGCCCAAAGGTTTTCAATGTCGTTTTTTTCACCCCCGAGCAGAAACGTAAGCTCCCCGTCCTGTGCAGGCTTTTTGGTTCCTGCCACGGGCGCATCAATGAATTTGAAACCCCGTTGTGCGGCCCGGTCTGCGCAACTGCGGGTGAAAGACGGGTTTACCGTTGAACAGTTCACCCAGACGGCCTTCTGGTCCATTGCGTCAACAAACCCGGATTCTCCGAAGGCAAGCGACTCCACGACATCCGGAGACGATAGCATGGTAAACACCACGTCTGCTTCATCAACAGCCTCTGCAGGTGAGCGAGCCCGGCTGGCGCCGGCTATTTCAAGGTCTTGTGCCGGTGCCGGGGATCGGTTGAACACGGTGAGCATGGCGTTGTCATGTTTGAGCAGGTTTCGGGCCATGGGCTTTCCCATAATCCCAAGACCAATAAATGCAATCTTCATCGGTTTACTCCCTGGTGTGGTTGCTTGTTTATTCGTAGATCTTTTCTTCCGGCGAATCGGCCTGTGCGGCGATTTCCTCCATGTCGCGCTCTGAGGTGACGCCTTTTTTGGTAAAATATTCCTTGTACCATTCCGATGCAATAATTAAGGACATGACCTCGTTGGTGCCGGTCCAGATGGAGGCCAGCCGCAGATCCCGGACAATGCGCTCAATGGGGAAAATATTGGTGTAGCCGATGCCGCCCATGACCTGCATGGCGTTATGGGCCGCTTTCTGGCAGGATTCGGTGACAAACTTCTTGGTTTCCGAAACCATTCTGCGGATGCGCCTGGGATGGATATTGCTGTCTACTGCCCTGGCCGTGGCATGGCACATGCTCCTGGATGCATCCAGGAGCATGGCCGCTTCGGCCACCTGGAAAGACACACCCTGATAATTGTTGATTGTCTGGCCGAAAGCTTTTCTGCGGGTGGTGTAGCCGGTTGCAATATCTAAGGCCGGGCGGGCCGCACCAATGGTCATGGCTGCCGTGCCCAGGCGTTCGGGTATCATCATGGTGTTAAACACCTTGTAGGCCGCGCCCACTTCTCCGAGCACATTTTCTTTGGGCACTTTCACGTCTTTGAACACCACGCGGCCCGCACCGCCGCCCCGGCATCCCATCAGGCCATACTGGTAGGCCGTTTCCACACCCCCGGATCTGTCCACCAGAAAGCAGGTCAGGGCCTTGTGGGGATCGCACTGGGGATCCGGGTTGGTTCTGGCATATACCAGGAAATAATCCGCGGCCTCGGCGCCCACGATAAAACGTTTCTGGCCGTTTAGAACAAAATGGTCGCCTTTGTCCTCGGCTTTTGTGGTGGTGCCGAAAAAATCCGACCCGCCCCGGGGCTCGGTGAGGCATTCAGCGGCAAATATCTGACCGGCAAGCAGAGGCTTGACGTATTTTTCCTTCTGCTCGTCTGTGCCGTGCAAAACCACGGCATCGCAGACCAGTTCCGCGCCCACGCCGAAGACACAGGCAAAGATATAGCCCAGGACCCCGACTTCCTCCATGACCATAACGGTTGTGGCCCAGTCCATGCCCCGGCCGCCCCATTTTTCCGGATAGCGGCAGCCCATGAGGTTTCTTCGGCCGGCTTCGGCCAGAAATTCCCTGGGAAACACGATTTTTTCCTCGTCCATGTCTAAAATCATCTGCTTTGGCACCCAGGCCACCAGATCCCGAACTTCTTCGCGCAGGGCCAGGGCCTTTTCATCCATCATGTAATCAAACATTTTTCACCTCTTGTTCAGCGTTGATGGTTTTCCATATTTTCAAGGCGTTTTAATAATTTTTGTTTCACTGACAGCAAATCATTTTCCAGCTGTTGGAGTTCTTTGATCCGGGTTTGGATCTCGGAAAGTTTTTTGTCCCCGTAGCTGAGACTTTTTTTGATCTGCTGGCGTTCTTCGGGTTCGGCATTCCAGTAGCCGATCATTTCCCGGATCTGTTCAAGGCTGTAGCCAAACCGCTTGCCCCGCAGAATCAGGCGGAGCCGGGTTCGGTCCTTGCGGGTGAAGATGCGGTAATTGCCGTTGCTTCGGCCCGGGGATATCAGGCCCTGTTTTTCGTAGTAGCGGATGGAGCGGGCGGTGATGCCGAACTCTTCGGCCAGTTCGGAGATCAGGTACTGATTTTTGCGCTCCTGCCGGCACTGCTGGTTTTGCTCCAGTGTTGGACTGGATGACGCATTTTTTTTTGTCATACGAAATTTTCCGGTTCAGCCGCCGACAATGTTCTGCCGGTCGAGCATTTGAAGTGGTTTTCAGGCTTGGGCCAGAATTTAACATTAACATTAACGTCAACGTTAATGTTAAATCAAAAGCATTGTCAAGAAAAAAATATTGGAAAAAATGCCGGTTAGTATTTCAGGTAGTGGAAAGGCTCGATTGTGGCAAGGGCTTCTGTGCCGAGGGTTTTAAACCCCTTTTCTTCCAGGACGCGGCGTGTGGCGTCGATGTGGGAGACATCCAGAACGATCACTGCGGTCTTGTGGCTTTCCAGGACAAATCCATACGCGTTTTCAATATTGATTTTTTCGTTGGCCAGATATTGAATCAGCTTGTCCATGCCACCGGGCCGGTCGTCGATAATGACGGCGATCACCTCTTTTAGCTGCGTTTTTATGCCCTCTTTTTCCAGTACCTTGTTCGCCAGCTTCGGGTCATCGACCATAATGTTTAAAAAACCGCTGCTGCCAAACGATGAAATGGTGATGGCCCGAATGTTGAATTTCTCCTTTGCCAGAATGCCGGATACCTCGGCAAGTCTTCCGGGCTGATTTTCCACGGGTATGGTGAGTTGATAGGCAGTGTTCATGGTGCACCTTTTGCTTTGAAGAAGTTGATCAGAGCCTGTATCTGTACTGGTTATCTGTAAAGCAATCACTCCAAAATCTCAAGGATCAAGTTCGGTGGCACCGCAAAAACTTCCTTCCTCCAGGTACCCACCATTTTCAACCCGGAAGAAGTCACAATTGCGGCATCGGCATAACCAAGGCATAATCAGCTTGTGGCGGTTTTCGCATGTGTCGGGGCGGGGTGTGATTTGTTTGTCTGCGGCGTGCTTTCGGGGATCGTCCCGGGGCTTTGGCGTCCGGAGTTTACAAACTCGGGCTGGACGCCCTCAGACAGTTTAAAATTCCGGACGCCAAAGCCCCGGACGATCTTAAGCCGAAACCGCGCCAATGCAGCCAAACAAATCACACCCCGCCCCGACACATGGCCAAGGGTCTGGAAATATGCCGGAACAACTGTTTTTCACCAAGAGTTCCTTTGAATACC
>JAGTVF010000365.1 GCA_018224315.1 Desulfobacterales bacterium
CAGGCAGGAGGAATACGATTCCGAACTCCAGCGCTTTCGGCGCGAAGTACAGGTCATGGCCCGGATACGTCACCCAAACGTTTTGCAGGTATATGATTTCGATCAGATTCAGATGGACGACAAATCCCTGGACTACATTGTCATGGAGTATGTTCCGGGTCCGACATTGCGCCAAACCATGCTGGTGGAAGGATTCCGGGAGGATGAAGGCGCAGCTGCCCTGTGGATCAACAAATATTTCCTGCCCGTGCTGTGGGGCATGGAGGCGGTCCATGCGTTGGGGGTCCTGCACAGGGACCTGAAGCCCGAAAACGTGCTCATTGACAACGATATTCCCAAAATAGCTGATTTCGGGCTGGCCGGCGGGCATCAGCTCGACGATATTACCTGCAGTTATCACATCCTCGGGACAGTTCCCTATATGCCGGAAGAACAGTTCCTTGACCTGGGCACAACCGATGCCAGAACCGACGTCTATTCCCTGGGAAAAATCCTGTATGAAGCCATTGACGGCAAAATGTCCGAGGGGCGCAACAAGCCCTTTAAAGCCGCTTACCTGAGTTCGCCGTCAACCAGGCTGCTGGTTGAGTTCGACAGGGTCATTCAAAATGCAACAGCCAAGGATCGGACCTACCGAACGGCTTCGGTGAGTGCCATGCGCGAACAACTCGTTGACATTATACAGACGTCTGAATATGCCAACACCCTGCCGGCCAGCCGGAAACATAAAAAGCAGCTTTTTGTCACAGCCGGAATTGCCGGTGCGGTGATCCTCGTCCTGGCCGCGTCTTTCGGCATCCATCTGGTCAATATGCAATCCGACACGGCAACAGATGCTCAAAACAAAAGCGCAACCGCGGTTCGATCTGAAAATTATGAATTCGATTTCAAAGCAAGCCGCTACTCCCATCTGCCAGAAATTGCAATCGGGGATTCACTGCCGGAGGAAATATTGGGAAGCGACGGGATGACCCTTCGTCTGGTTTCCGGCGGCGAGACCATGGTTGCAATGGATCAGGCCGACGCCCCTGATCGTAAACAGGTGGTGAAGGCCGAATTTGTGCCTGATTTTTATATGGATGAAACAAAAATCACAAACCACATGTATGTTGCCTTTCTTCAAGATGTCCAGGGACTGGTGGTCAAGAACAAAACCGTTCGCAGAGACGGAGAGATATGGCTTTTGCTGGGCGAAGTGCTGGAAGGCTATGAACCTGTTGTCTACCGGGACGGGAAGTGGAAGATAAAACCCGGGGCGGCTTCAAACCCTGTTGTGCGGATCACTCCCACCGGGGCGATGGCCTATGCCAGTTACTACGGGCGGACATTGCCGACCATGGCCCAGTGGTGGCTTGCGGTTCAGGCTGGAGACGACGAAATCCTTTCAGATGAACCAGGGCTGGAAGGCTCGGATCCCAACGGGGCCGTGCAGGATTCGGCGCCGCCCGGGGACAACCGGATCCGGCATGTTGCCGCATTTGAAAGCAACCGGCTCGGCATTTGGGGCCTTGGCCGAAATGTAAATGAATGGACCATCCACAGGCCCAATGAGCAGGAGATTGAATTCCACGTTCACGGGGGGCTTGGTGAACTGGAAAGTCAGAAAGGCTATCTGGAGCGTCAGGCCTGGGAGGCCTATGCCAGAGTTGGATTCAGGACCGTGGCCAATCTGCCGCAAAAGGAGCAGTAATATGGAAACGCGGCAAGGAAATGTATGGGGGCAGTCCCATGCGGGATATAAACGAACCACAAATGAAGACCGGTTTCTTATCCACTGTCTGCCCGGCAGCCAAGCGGTTGTGCTCTCAGTAGCCGACGGCATGGGGGGTGAAGCCGGCGGGGAGATTGCTGCTCAGATTGTCATTGATGCCATTGAACAATCACAGATCGCCCGGCATGCAACCGAGCAGGACATGACCCGAATCCTGGAGCAGGCCGGCAAACAGATTATGCAGAAAGCCGAAGAAAAGCCAGGTCTTATGGACATGGGAACAACAGCCACGGTGGCCCTGGTGCATGACAAAACCGCATACTGGTCCCATGTCGGCGACAGCAGGCTGTATCGCTTCCGCACAGGTTTTCTGGAACAAATCTCCACTGATCACACGTTTGTGGAGGATCTGGTTGCAGAAGGCGCATTGAGCCGGGAAGAAGCCGATCGGCATCCCCTTCGCAATATGCTTGATCAGTGCGTGGGCTGCCCCAACCTGAAGGCTGAAAGCGGCCGGTTTGCGCTCATGCCGGGCGACCGGCTTATGCTGTGCTCCGACGGTTTGACCAGACATCTTTCAGACCGGCACATCCAAACCGCCCTTGAATCCGGAATTCCCCGGCAGACCGTGGAAGTCTTGATCGATCAGGCGTTAAGGGCCGGGGGAAAGGACAATGTAACAGTGATCATCATGGATATTGGCGCATAGGCGTTGATGTTGTCAGTTCTCCGTCAAAGGCATGTTCCTGTTTGGACTTTATACTGCCGGCAACATCTATCTCCGGCACCAGGATAGATGTCCTTTCTTTTTTATGGCTTTGGCTTCAGACTGCATTCAAAATGCACTGCGGCTGATCCGAACTTTTCGGGACACCGGTCTACTTTAATAATGTCAGCGCTCAGGCAAAGACGGTTATCGATCGAACCTATGCGTTGCTTTGGACAGGGAAATTACGTGGCAAAGTAGCCGGTGCTGCAGTTGCGGTAAGGCAGGTTGGAGCCGGACAGGTGCTCAGTCTTTTATACAGTTGGTTTACGATTCAGCGGATGATTACCTC
>JAGTVF010000366.1 GCA_018224315.1 Desulfobacterales bacterium
GCAAGGGCATTTATGTTTACACCCACGGCGAAATGCTGCCCTGCCACGGCTATCCGGAGCTCAAGAAATACGAGCATTTCTACGGCCATTACGGCACGGCCTGGCAGAACCAGAAAAAGGAGTTTGCCGAGTTTCCGGGCGCCATTGTCATGACCACCAACTGCATCCAGAAGCCCCAGGATGTCTATCAGGACAATATTTTCACCACCGGGCTGGTAGGCTGGCCCGGGGTCACCCATATTGCGGACAAGGATTTCACCCCGGCCATTGAAAAGGCGCTTTCCCTGCCCGGATATGACGCAGACACCGATCGCGGATCGGTCATGGTGGGCTTTGGCCACAATGCGGTACTCGGCGTGGCCGACAAGGTCATCGAAGGGGTGAAAAACAAAGACATCCGCCACTTCTTCGTGGTGGCCGGATGTGACGGCGCAAAACCGGGCCGCAACTACTACACTGAGTTTGTGGAAAAGGCCCCGGAAGATACCCTGGTGCTGACTTTTGCCTGCGGCAAGTTCCGGTTTTTTGATAAAAAGCTGGGGGCCATCGGCGGCATTCCGCGTCTGCTCGACCTCGGTCAGTGCAATGATGCCTATTCGGCTGTCAAGATCGCCTCGGCCCTGGCAGATGCCTTTGACTGCGGGGTCAATGACCTGCCGCTTTCCATCATCTGCTCCTGGTACGAGCAGAAGGCCGTGGCCATCCTGCTGACCCTGCTTTATCTGGGGATTCAGGATATCCGCCTGGGCCCGAGCCTGCCGGCATTTGTATCGTCTAACGTGCTCAATGTGCTGGTGGACAAGTTTGACATCAAGCCCATCAGCACCCCGGATGAGGATCTTAAGGCCATTCTGGGATAAGCAGCGACAAAAAAACAGGGTTGTCCTCCCGCAACCCGGTGCGGGCACCGGACGGGTTCCGGGCCCGCACCCCGGGGGGATTTTGCAGGCATACCAACGGCATTGGCGAAAGGAGCCGACATGCTCAAAAAAGTGGAAGTGTTTAAGGAAAACGATTTTTCGGAAAAATCATTAAAAAAACTGCTGGTGCATGATTCACCTTATTTCAAGGTGATCAATTTCAATTTCAAAGCCGGCCAGGAACTGCCCGTGCATTCCCATGACATCGACGGCCAGCTGAGCATCACCGTACTCGAAGGCACCGGCGAGTTTCTGGGGGCCGAAGATACGGGCATTCCCGCAGCCCCGGGAGATGTTTTGATTTCTGATATCAGCGAACCCCACGGCATCCGGGCGGAGACGGACATGCGGGTGATCGTCACCATTGCCCCGCCCATATGAAGAAGTCTGCTGATGACAAGCGATAACCGGCATCATAACGGTGTGACCTGCAAGGATGAGGTGCGCGATTACTCCGGATACAGGCAGAAACTGCCCGGTGTGGTGGAGCGCATCCTTGCGGGCTGCGGCGGGGAGCAGTGCTATACCCATATTGATTACGAGCCCGCACCTTCTGAAGCAGAGGTGATTGATATTCTCCAGCAGCTGCGGGAGATTTTGTTTCCTGGTTTTTTCAGCCGGGAAAAGATCGATCCGGTCAATCTCAGATACAACATGGGCCGGCAGGTGACGCTGTTATACGATCTGTTGTCCGAGCAGATTACCCGGGCGGTTCGCTACGAATGCTTCAAGTTTGACCTGGAATGCAGCGACTGCCGGCAGCGCGGCTATGAGACCGCCCTGGCCCTTCTGGAATCCGTGCCGGATCTGCAGCAAATGCTGGCAAAGGACGTGATCGCTGCCTATAAGGGGGATCCGGCTGCCAAAAGCCATGATGAGATCATTTTCAGTTATCCGGGCATGTTTGCCATCATGGTCTATCGCATTGCCCACCGGCTCCATGGCCTGTCGGTTCCCCTGATCCCCAGGATCATGACCGAGCACTCCCACCGGATCACCGGCATTGATATTCATCCGGGTGCGGTTATCGGAGAGAGCTTCACCATTGACCACGGCACCGGTGTTGTGGTGGGCGAAACCGCCCGGATCGGTGATAACGTGCGCATCTACCAGGGGGTTACCATCGGGGCGCTTTCCGTGCCCCGCAGCAAGGCCGATGAAATGCGGCACAGCAAACGCCATCCCACCATTGAAAACGATGTAATCATTTATTCCGGCGCCACCATCCTGGGCGGGAACACCATTATCGGCGCCCGCTCGGTGATCGGCGGCAATGTCTGGATCACTGAGCCGGTGCCCGCAGACACCACGGTGCTGCTGGAAGCCCCCCGCCTGATTTACCGGAAAAATCCGCTCAAAGTTTGATGCCATAAAGGAGGCGCAAAAAAATGCCCCTGTTTGCCGATATCTCCGAGACCATGGGAAACACGCCTTTGGTGCGCCTGAAGGGCTTGTTTAAAACCGGCCCGGCCGCTGCCGGGGCTGAGGTCTATGCCAAGCTCGAATTTTTCAACCCCCTGGGAAGTGTAAAAGACCGGATCGGCGCGGCCATGCTGGATGCGGCCGCCCGGGAGGAAAAAATCGGGCCGGGATCGCTGATCGTGGAGCCCACCAGCGGCAACACCGGCATTGCCCTGGCCTTTGTATGCGCCGTCCGGGGCTATCGGCTGTGTCTGACCATGCCCGAAACCATGAGCACCGAGCGGCGCAAGCTGCTTTCTCACCTGGGCGCAGAACTGGTGCTCACCCAGGCGGAATACGGCATGAAAGGGGCCATTCAGGCGGCCAGGGAGATGGTGGCCACCTATGAAAACGCCTTTATGCCCGATCAGTTCTCCAACCCGGCCAACCCGGAAATCCATCGCAAAACAACCGCCGAGGAAATCTGGCGCGACATGGGCGGGCAGGTCGACGCCCTGGTGGCCGGCGTGGGCACAGGCGGCACGATTACGGGTGTGGCCGGGCTGTTAAAGCAAAGAAATCCGCAATTTTATGCCGTGGCCGTGGAGCCGGCCGACTCGCCGGTGCTCTCCGGCGGGGCTACGGGATCCCATAAGATTCAGGGCATCGGCGCCGGTTTTGTCCCGGAAATCCTTGACCCGGGTCTGATCAACGAGGTAATCACGGTGACAAACGATCAGGCCTTTGA
>JAGTVF010000367.1 GCA_018224315.1 Desulfobacterales bacterium
CACCATCGGGGATCTGAGGAACAGCAGCCCGGGGAGGGCTATTTTGACCCGGAAACCTGGGATCCGCGATCCGGCCGCATTGACACCCTGCCGCTGTTTCGCACCACCCTGGCCCGCGCCGGCCTGGAGCAGACCGTGGTGCCCCTGGCCTGCGCTTCACCGGTTGCCGCCCGCATGTGGGCCACACCGCTTTGCCTGGTGTTTATCGACGGCGGCCACAGCCATGAGGCGGCGTTTGCCGACTACAACGCCTGGGTCACCCATGTGATGGCCGGCGGTTTTCTGGTCATTCATGATATTTTTAAAAACCCGGAAGAAGGCGGCCAGGCCCCGCATCACATCTATCAGCTGGCCCTGGCCTCCGGGCTGTTTGAAGCCGTGCCCATGACAAAGACCCTTGGGGTGCTCAGGCGGCTTTCCTGAAATAGAGCACCAGGCTTTTTCCCAGCACAGGATTTAAAAGCCGGTCAGCGGCGCGGGTGATTTTGGGCTTTTTCATCAGGTCCCAGGTCAGAAACCGGTGATATGCGGCCACCGGTGCGGCGGAATCGTTTTCCGGTCCGGCCAGGCATTTGAGCCACCAGTAGGGCGAGTGCAGGCTGTGGGCCCAGTGGCGGCGGGTCAGTTTAAGGCCCAGGGATTCAAACAGGCCGGTGATCTGTTTTCTGGGGTATATGCGCACATGGCCGCCAGGGGTATTGCAATAGGTTTCTGACAGGGCCCAGCAGATTTTTTCCGGGAAATAGCGGGGCACGCTCACGGCCAGGCTTCCGCCGGGCTTGAGTGTCCTGAACAGTTCTCCTGCGGCCTTTTTGTCATCAATGATGTGCTCCATGACCTCGGAGCAGATCACATGGTCAAAGCTGTGATCCGCAAAGGGAAGTTCCAGAATGCTTGCGGCGCACAAGGCCCATCTGCCCTGGTAGGGCTCGCCGTATTGCTCGTGGAGCCGGATGCGCTCATCTGCTGTGGCCAGATCCGCAATATTGATATCTGCGCCCACCACTGTGACCCCGGGCCGGGTGCAGGCCCCGCAAATATGCCGGCCTGCGCCGCAGCCCATGTCCAGGATTTTCTGGCCGGGCCGGATCTCTAAGCGGTTATAGTCGATGGTAATCATCAATGGTCCTTTCATAGGCGGCTGCTGTTTTTTCGGCCACCGCCTCCCAGCTCAGGTGCCGGCGCACCCGCTCGTATCCGGCCCGCCCGATTTTCCGGGCTTTTTCCGGATGATCGATCAGATCCGTGATGGCTCCGGCCAGGGCATTTGCATCCGCCGGCGGCACCAGGATGCCGGCATTGCCCACAACCTCGGGAAGGGCTCCGCCTGTGGTGCTGATCACGGGTACAGCGCAGGCCATGGCCTCGCCTGCAGGCAGCCCGAAACCCTCGTAGACCGACGGCACCACAGCCATGGCGGCCCGGGCGTAATGGCGTACAAACTGCCCGTAGGAGATCCGGCCGGTAAACGTGACAATCCGGCCAAGACCCAGTTGTCTGACCATTTTTTCCACCATGCCGTTTTTTTTGGGCGTTCCCACCACGATCAGGCGCACATCCCGGGTTCGGGCCACTGCGGCCACTGCGGGCAAAAGATAATGCAGTCCCTTTAACGGGGTGTCTGCGCTGTTGGTGACCATGATCCGGCCGGGCTCGCGCTCAATTTCGGAAACCGGATAGAACAGCTCGGTGTTGATGCCGTTGGGCACCACGGAAAACCGGTTTTCCGGGATGTTGAATTCCTGGCTGATATGCTGGCGGGTAAACCGGGAAACCGTTATCAGGCCGGGCAGGGCGCGCGCCACCTGCTTTTGCATGCCGATAAAGGAATACCAGCGGAGCTGCTGGAGCTTTTTCCAGAATGCGGGTTCGGTTTTTACCGCTACATCCCGGTCCACGGTAATGGGGTGGTGGATGGTGGCAATCACCGGCATTTTCCGCTTGATCGACCAGATTCCGTATGAAAGGCTCTGGTTGTCATGGACAATGTCATAGTCGCAGGTTTTGCTGCGCAGAAACCGGGAAGCCCGCATGCCAAAGCAGAACGGTTCAGGAAAGCCCATGGTGGAGACTCCCAGCCATTCAAGAAAATTGGCCGTGTCTGTCAGTTCGGCTGCCGAAGGCATGCGAAAAAGGTTTTCCGGATTGTATAAGTCCAGGCCCGGCAGTTTGATCAGGCCCACCCCTTCATCTAACACCGGATATTCGGGCCCGGAAACAACGTCCACGCGATGGCCCAGGCGTACCAGGGCGGCGCTGAGATTGCGCACGTATACGCCCTGGCCGCCGCAGTGGGGATTGCTGCGGTAGCTCAGCAGGCAGATGCGCAGGGGTTTTTGAGTGCCGGGTTTCATTTGAGTCCCTCAATACAGCCCCGACAGCAGCGGCGTCAAGATGTTTTTCCGTAAAGAGTTGTCAATGGTTTTCGCATGTGGCGGGGCGGGGGTGGTTTGTTTGTCTGCGGCGTGCTTTCGGCCATCGTCCCGGACGATCTTTGCCGAAACCGCGCCAATGCAGCCAAACAAACCACCCCCGCCCCGCCACATGGCCAGAGCTCTGGAAATATACGGCAGCAATTGTTTTTTTAACCAGAGAGCCTTTGAATTTGGATAAAGAGTTGATCAGCCCGGAAGGGGGTTTCCAGTGTGTTTTACTGAGCTATCGAATTCGGGATAGGG
>JAGTVF010000368.1 GCA_018224315.1 Desulfobacterales bacterium
CAAGGGCACCACCTTTACCATTTTTCTGCCGCTGGACGAAGACGGCCGCGACTGCTCAGTTTAGGTAAAAGGATTGCAAATGTCTGATACCATACTTGTTGTTGACGACCAGGCCGATCTGCTCCTGGGCCTGGAGCGCACCCTGGCCATGGAGTTTGACTGCCGGGTACGGACTGCCCAAAGCGGCCCCCGGGCCCTGAAAGTGCTTGAAAAAGAGCCGGTGGACGTGGTGCTGGCCGATATCTGCATGCCGGACATGAACGGCATTGAACTGTTAAAGCGCATCAAGGAACTCGATGCCTCCATCACCGTGATCATCATGACCGCCTACGGCACCATTGAAACCGCGGTGCAGGCCATCCAGGAGGGGGCCTATGATTTTATCCAGAAACCCCTTGACGAAGACCGCCTGATCCATCTGCTGAAAAACGGCCTGGAATACAACCGCCTGGTGCGGGAAAACAATCGGCTCATGGAAAGATTGTGCGAAAAAGCCCCGTTTGAAAACATGATCGGCAGCAGCCCGCCCATGCAGAAGGTGTTTCAGACCATCCAAATGCTGGCCCGCACGGATGTCACGGTGCTGATCCGGGGCGAGACCGGCACCGGCAAGGACATGGCCGCAAGGGCGGTCCATGGATTGAGCGCCCGGAAAAACGCCCATATGGTGACGGTCAACTGTCCGGCCCTGCCGGAAACCATTCTGGAAAGCGAGCTTTTCGGCCATCGCAAAGGCGCCTTTACCAGCGCCAATCAGGATAAAAAGGGCCTGTTTGATCAGGCCCACGGCAGCACCATTTTTCTTGATGAAATCGGGGATTTGTCTTTGCCCGTGCAGACCAAGCTGCTTCGGGTGCTGGAAGACAAGCAGATCATGCCCCTGGGCGACAGCCAAAGCCATGAGGTGGATGTGCGCATTATTACCGCCACCAACCAGAACCTGGAGGAAAAGATCCAAAACCGGGAATTTCGGGAAGACCTGTATTACCGGCTAAACGTGGCGTCCCTGCATATGCCCCCGTTACAAGACATCCGCCAGGATATTCCCTTGCTGGCCGATCATTTTGTCAAAAAGATTGCCTGTGAAAACAATGCTGAGCCCAAGGTTCTGGCACCGGAAGTGGTGGATTATCTGTTAAACCGGAACTGGCCCGGAAATATCCGGGAGCTGGAAAACACCATCCGTGGCTGGTGCGCGCTGACCGCCGAGCCGGTTATCACTCTGGCCCATACCGGCAAAACCCCGCAAGCCAGGGTCCAGACGCCGGATGTCCGCCAGGTGGACGTGACCCGGCCCTACAAGGATTTAAAGGCAGAGATCATCGACAGCTTTACCCTGGATTACCTGTGCCGGCTGCTGGCCCACACCAGCGGCAATATCAGCTTATCGGCCCAGATCAGCGGAATCAAACGCCAGTCCCTGCAGAAAATCATCAAGCGCTATAACGTGTCCGTGGAACAATACCGGTCATAGCCCGGTAAAAATCGTTCACAGTCCCCATTTTTGACCCCGGATGACGCATCAAAGCGGCACTGCCACCTTCAGGCGGCAGTGCCGCTTTTTTTGTGGGCCCGGCTCTTTAACCTCCCCTGATTTTTACGAAATACGCCTTTGGTCACAGCCTTTGCTGACATGCCGTGTTTTGTGCGCCCATGCCGCCCAAAGGCGGCAGTTTCGAAAAGGGCAATGGCAGCTCTTGTGTTAAATCTAATTTAATCAAGTTGTTATAAATAGTGGTGCAGATTGGCACCTTTATTGCTCATAAGAGCGACGAAAAATTGCAACCCTGTCATTCGTGCCTGTTTTGCAAGCCGGGCAGGCACATTTTTTTTATTTCAATTTTCAAGGAGGATAAAATGGCTGAAAACATTGAGCAAAGAAGTCCCGACGATGAAGTGGTAATGGACAAGCCCACCAGCCAGTGGTCTGATTTATGGAAAAAAGAGGATTACATGGCCATATGGCTCGGATTTGTGATCCTGCTGGTGGGTGTGCTGATTTATTTCAACAATGCGCCCTCGGACATGGACCAGACCATTTCCAGGGCCAATGCCACCCTGGAAGAGCAGGCTGACCGGGCCCCGTTTAAAACCATTGAATGGTTCCAGGCCATGGATGCCAAGTCCAAGCTAAAGGCCACAAGTTCATCCATCGGCAGCACCATCAAGGAGTTTACCAGCAAACCCCACGGCTGGAGCGGCAACCCGGTGCATGCATTCTACATGGACGAGCAAACCGCTGCTGAAATCCGCCGCAAAGCCACTGTGAAATACGAGACCGCCAGTCAGAGAGCCGAAGCCGCGCTGGCCGAAGCCCGGCAGGCCCAGCAGGCCGCAGCAGCGGCGGGTTTTAACAATGAATCGTTAAACAAGCAGGCCTTTGACGAGATCACCCAGTGGCGCGAGGCCCGGGCAGATGCCGCGTCTGCAAAAAAGAAAACCGGGGTGTCGGCTTATAACCAGATCCCGCACCTCATCGGCCTGATGATTGTCCTGGCGGTGTTTTTCGGCATCGGCATGAAGTTTATGGGAAAATCCTTTGGTCAGTTCGCAAAGGGCTTTTTGTTTGTGTTTTTGATTGCGATTCTGGCCTATACGGCCGCAGGCAATGCCACCATGAAGCATTACGGAATCGGCTATGCCGCCTGGGCCATTTTGTTCGGCCTGATTATCAGCAACACCGTGGGCACGCCCAAATGGGTCATGCCGTCGGTGCAGACCGAATATTTTATTAAAACCGGCCTGGTGCTGCTGGGCGCAGAAATCCTTTTCGGAAAAATCCTTTCCATTGGTGTTCCCGGAATCTTTGTGGCATGGGTGGTCACGCCCACGGTTTTGATCACCACCTATATTGTGGGCCAGAAACTGATCAAAATTCCTTCCAAGACCCTGAACATGACGGTTTCCGCTGACATGTCCGTGTGCGGTGTGTCTGCGGCCATTGCAACGGCTGCGGCCTGCCGGGCCAAAAAAGAGGAACTGACCCTGGCAGTGGGCTTGTCTCTTGTGTTTACTTCCATTATGATGATTGTGATGCCGGCTTTTATCAAGGCCGCGGGCATACCCGAAATCCTGGGCGGCGCCTGGATGGGCGGCACCATTGACGCCACCGGTGCCGTGGCCGCAGCCGGGGCGTTTCTTGGGGAGCGGGCCCTGTATACGGCCGCCACGGTCAAGATGATCCAGAACGTGCTCATCGGGGTTATCGCATTCGGCGTGGCTGTCTACTGGTGCGCCAAGGTGGACTGTGCCCCGGGCCAGCGGGTTTCGGCCATTGAAATCTGGCATCGGTTCCCGAAGTTTGTCATCGGGTTTATCACCGCATCTGTTGTGTTTTCTTTCATGTATTCGAGCATAGGTGCAGATGTTTCCTATGCGGTCATTGATCACGGTGCGCTGCGGGGCATGTCTAAGATTTTCCGGGGCTGGTTTTTCTGCCTGGCCTTTGTGAGCATCGGACTGGCCACCAATTTCCGGGAGCTCAGGGATTATTTCAAGGGCGGAAAACCGCTGATTCTTTATGTCTGCGGCCAGACCCTGAATTTGTGCCTCACGCTTTTGATGGCATACATCATGTTCTACAAGGTGTTTCCGGAAATCACCGCAAGAATCTAATCGCTCAATTTGGGCAATCATAAGAAGGATGTCAGTTATGGCGAAAAGCTGGAACAAATCAAATGACCGGGGCCCGGGCGCAGGAGCTGAAAAGGCGCCCGGGGGGCTGCGGGGTGTGGCCGGGCTTCTGGTGAGCATGGGATTGATTTACATGTTTATGTTTCATCTGGGCCCGGCCCTGGAACAAAGCGCCTGGATCAAGCCCATGGCCGATTTCATCGAGGAACGAAATATTGAATCCAGTATGTATTTCTACACTGAGGTCGAAGAGTTCTCTGATGCCCGGTTAAACTGGCAGCATACCATGACTTATGCGCCCCGGTCTTTGACAGAGCCGCCGCTTCAGCCGTAAAACCCTCCCTCAAAAAGCCGGGCGGCCAATTGGCCGCCCGGCCTTGTCTCTTCTTGAAAAATCCTCCGGGATTTTCCGGATTGTACCCCATCTGCTGCGTCAGATGCAGCCTCGCATGGTTGATTATAGCGAGTCTGCATCTTCTTTGTATCTCCGGCAAACTTGAAAATTGCTCAATTTCGGATATACTGTTTCATGGTTTTGAGCCTTTCGGCCAAGAGCCGATATCTCCGTTAAACCCTGAGATGATCAGGAAGGTCAAATTGAAACAAAAATCCCTTTTTGCCAGCTTCGATGCATTGTTTCATCCTGAAAGCGTGGCCATTGTGGGCCTGCCCCAGGGCATGAAGACCGGAAAACTTTTTTTGCTGGCCCTGCAGGACATGGGCTTTGCCGGTCCCATTTACCCGGTCAACCCCAATGCCGAAACCATTGACGGCCTTGCCTGTTACCCGGAAGTGGCCGCCATTGAAGGCCCTGTGGATCTGGCCATTGTGCTGGTGGGCCGGGACGCCGGCCCGGCGGTGGTCCGGCAGTGCGCGGAAAAAGGGGTAAAGGCGGTGGTGCTGTTTACCGCGGGCTACAGGGAAACCGGCAGTGAAAAGGGCCGGCGCATGGAAGAAGAAATGGTTGCCACAGCCCGTGCTGCGGGCATGCGCCTGTTTGGGCCCAACTGCATGGGGCTTTACGTGCCCGCCGCCGGACTTTCTTTTTTCCCGGGATTGTGCCGAAAGCCCGGACGCCTTGGGCTGATCTCCCATTCCGGCTCCCTGGCCAACATCATCGGCCGGGAAGCGGAGAAAAAGGGACTGGCCTTCAGCAAGGCCGTGAGCCTGGGAAACGAAGCCGATGTCCAGAGCGCGGACCTGTTTTCCTATTTTGCCCGGGACCCGGAAACCGGTGTGATCGGCGCCTATTTGGAGGGTATCACCGACGGCCGGTATTTTTTTGACGCCCTGAAAGCCGCGGCTGCGGCAAAACCCGTGGTCCTGTGGCGGGTGGGCCTGACCGCCGAAGGCGGCCGGGCCGCATCTTCCCACACCGGTGCCATGGCCGGATCCACGCGGGTTTGGCAGGGCCTGATGCGCCAGTGCAATGCAGTACCTGTTGAAGGCTGGGATCAATGGGTGGATACCATGACGGCGTTTTATCTGCTGCCGCCGGTATCCGGCCGGCGCATGGCCATTATTTCCGGCCCCGGGGGCCTGGCGGTTTCCGCAGCCGAGGCTGTGGGCCGCCAGGGCCTGGAACTGGCCCAATTGTCAGAAGATACCAAAACGCGCCTGGCCGACGTTGTGCCGCCCACGGGCACCAGTCTGTCCAATCCCGTGGATGTGAGCCTCAACGCCCATATGGACATGAATATTTTTGCCGGGGCCGCGGAAATCACCGCGGCCGATGCCGGGGTGGACGCGGTTTGCGTCATTGGCTCGGGCCTGGATGAAAACACCAACAACGCCTATATCGATGCCATGATCCGGGCGCAGCACTCCTCGGGCAAGCCGTTTCTCATCGTGGGCATTGCGGGCATGCCCGCAGATACCGGCCCGCGCCTGTGCAGCGCAGGGGTGCCGTTTTTTGAGACCCCGGAACGCGCCATGGCCGCATATGCCCGGGTGGCCGGGTATTACGGCCGCCGGGCATAAACCCGCCTTAATTGTTGAAAATACCTGTTCTTGTGCCTATTGTTGTAAAGCAGTTTTGAACAATAAACAGGCAGGGGAAATGATCTTGACGGGCAGATGTCTGCTATGGGCGGCGGTACTGGCAGCCGCCGTAATGTTGTTTATGGTGGGCGGCAGCCAGGCGCAGTACCGTGAACCGTTTTATGAAACTCCGGGTCACGGCCGCTCAGGTGTGGTGCAGGACATCATTGACATCCATTTGGTGGAAAACGAACTGATCGGTATAGTGGAGGGGCGGCGGGAATTTCGCCTGCACCTGGATCTGGGCGAAAAGATTGTCTGGCGGGCGGCCAGGGGCGCTGTGGGCGCAGTGCTCACAGACAGCCGGGCCCTGGCCCTGTCTGACGCTTCCCGGGGATGGGCGGAGCTTTCGCTCAAGCTCCAGGAAGCCGACCGTGCGGCCTCCATAAAGCCTTTTATCTCCGATTATCTGGTCATGCTGGTGACAGGCCGGCGCATCATCGGGTTTGACTCGGGAAAAAGGCGCTGGGTGCAGCAGTCCATTCCCATCCGGGAGAAAGTCACAGGTTCCCACATCAATACTTATGTGGCCGCAGTGATTACCAGCAAGCGCTTGTTTGCATGGGGCCGTGGAAGAATCGGCTTTACGGAAGAAAAACTGCGAAGCAGCGAAACCGTTCAATACGTAGAGACCCGGCCGCACACGGTAACCGTGGGAACTGATGCCCGGGTGCTGGTGTTTAAATCCGGGTCCGGCCGGTGGCGGGAGTTTTGATAGGCCCGGAGGAAAAACCAACGGCAGGCCGGCCCGGAGATATAATTTCTGGCAATCCGGCGATTTTCTGATTAGATTTTATCTGTACAATGACGGAATGGTTTTATCGTTTCAGATCGGGTTGAAGGCTGTTTGATTGGAATCCATGCAAGGCAAAGGGGGAGTATGGGCTGGAAACTGGCACCGAAAATTGAAGAAATTTTGACAAAAGCCATGGATTTCAACGGCATTGACCGGTCAGAAGCCATTGAGCTGATGCATCCGGATCTGGAAAGCCGGGAAACCTATGCCCTGATGCACACCGCCAACCAAATGAGCCGGCAGCAGTTTGGATTAAAGGGGGAAAACCATTTTCACATTGGTGTCAACGTGGAGCCCTGTCCCTTAAACTGTCTTTTTTGTTCCCTGACGGAAAAAGCCGGAATTTTTACAGAAAAAATCGAGTTTCCCATTGAGGATGTTCTGCAGTGGGCCCGGATCGGTGAACAAAAGCAGGCTGACGCCTTAAACATCATGACCACCGGGACCTATTCTTTCAAACGGCTGCTGGAGGTGGGAAAGCTGCTGAAAAAAACGGTGTCAGTACCGCTTGTGGCCAACACCAGGGATATTACCCACAGGGAAGGCGAGCAGCTGCTGGATGCGGGGTTTGTGGGGGCCTATCATGCGGTGCGCCTGGGCGAAGGCAAAGACACCCCCCTTCAGGCGGAAAAGCGGATTCAGACCATCCGGGTGTTAAAGGACGTGGGGCTGCAATGGATGAATTGCGTGGAACCGGTGGGGCC
>JAGTVF010000369.1 GCA_018224315.1 Desulfobacterales bacterium
AAAAAAGCTGGATGCGTTTAAAAAAGCCTGTCAGACCCATCTGGCAACAGATACCCAGGGAGACCTGGTCTATCTCGCCCCGACCCTGTGGCGGCTCAATTATGAATCCGAGCAATGGCCGGAGATCACCTTTCTCAAAACCCGGGAGTATCAATAAAGCCCGCCTCCTCCCGCAAATGGAAGGGGGGTTTGCGCCGGACAGATCTTTATTTTTTTATTTTTCTGCTTTTCTGGCGCACTCAATACAAGTGGGCACACTGGGATCAAAGCGCAGGCGGCCTTCTGCAATTTCCTCGTCGCAATTGACGCAATATCCGTAATCCCCGTCTTTCATGCGCTCCAAAGCCTTTAATATGCGCTTGCGCTCCTGATGGGCAAGACGGGATGCCGCCTGAGACATGGCTTTTTGCTGCATGGCATCCATGCGGGAAAGCCGCCCTGTGCGCGCCTGGTCCAGCTCCAGGGGCGCATTGTCGTTTTTCCTGTCCGCCTGGCCGCTTTCAATTGCTTCCAGGCGCTGCTGCAGGGCTTCTTGAAATTCTTTCAGGTCAATATCTTTTCGCAAGCCAACTTTCCTTTCCCCTTCTATCAAAATCCATCACCAGATCCGACAATTTCTGAAAAAATCGATTTTATCCAAAAACACAAATTCTCACAACAAGGATTTGTTTTTTTCATGCCGTCAGCGAACCGGAAACTTGACACGATCCGGCTCCATGCATAATTTTACCAAATAAAGGATCATGCAATACCCGGCATGTGCTTTTCACTCAACAGGCAGCAATAATACTGCCCACACTGGATCTTATTCAAACAGGAGGACGCACCGCAAAAAATATTTACCCGACCCATGATTTTTAATGTCGTATTGATTTCACTTTCATCCCCAAAAAAGGAGCAGCGCAATGAAACCTATTGTAAAAAGTACTATTCTCATTTTTACTGCCGTATTTTTGACCTCTTTGGCAAGTCTGAGTTTTGCCGAAACCAAAACCGTCATTGAACCCAAAGCCGAAAATTTTGTTTTTTTCGTGGACAACTCCGGATCCATGGGATTTGACTACAAACCCCTGGAAATGCCCAAAAGCCAGGCCGCCAGAGACCTGCTGACTGCCGTAAGTCAGGAACTGCCGGAAATGGAAGCCACTTTCGGCGTATACACATACGGCCCTTACAAAAAATATCTTCCGGCCGGAACCCAGGGAAACCAGGGTTTGAAAGGCTCTTTTGAAGCCATGCCCGTTGAATTTCCCATTTTTGACCGCCAGACCCCCATGGGACAGGACTTGAAAAGCCTTGACGGCGAGCTGTCTCGGCTGCAGGACCGCATCAACGTCGTCGTGGCCACAGACGGGGAATCCAACCGCGGGCCCGAACCCGTGGGTGTGCTCCAAACAATGGATGACAAATACGGCGACCGCCTCTGCTTTCATTTTTTAAGCTTTGCCCAGAGTGCCGAAGAAAAAGCCCTTGTGGATCAGATGGCCCGGGTCCAGTCCTGCTCCACCACCACAGCGGCGGAAAGCCTTGCAGATGATGCCGGCATGACGGCATTTATTCAAAAAGTATTTTATGAAACCCGCCAGGTTCAGACCAAACCCGAGAAAAAAGAAAAACCGGCTGAAAAAGCCCCGGTGATCGGCAATGTTTTGTTTGACTTTGACTCCAGTAAAATCGGGTCCGAATATGAGAGCAACCTGAACAAAGCCGTTGAGATCATCAAGGCCCACCAGGGCCAGAAGGTGATTTTAAGAGGCCATACAGACAGCAAGGGATCAGCCGAGTATAACCTGAGACTGTCCAAAAGACGGGCCAAAGCCGTGGCCGATTATCTAAAGGCGCAGGGTGTTGACCCGGAGCGGGTGACAATGGATCTCAGAGCATTCGGGGAAGCCAATCCCGAATACGACAACGACACGGAAACCGGCCGGGCAATGAACCGCAGAGTGGAGATCAAAATCGTCAAATAAAACATGAACCCGGCAAGCTCCGGCCATTATAAGAACCCAACGGCCGGAGTTTTTCAAACCAGTTGGAACAATGCGACCCATAGCGGGGATGTCAGCGAAAAGCCGGCCGGCATCCCCGCTTTTTTTCTTTTTAATGCGTTTTTACCCGTTTTTACCCATTTTTATCAGGGAAGTCCCGCGCCCGGCACATCCACATCCACCGCCCAGATGGCGGCCTCCCGGCCGGCCTTTCGGCTGTGTTCTGCAAAATCCGGAGCCACGCACAAATACAGGGTCTGACGGTTCTCTCCGCCCAGGGTACAGGCAAACACGCCATGGTCACCCGTGGAAAACTCATCAAGGATACGGCCGCCCTCTGCCACCCGCAAAGCCCGGTTGCCGATGGCATCTGCCAGCCATACAGCCCCTTCTGCATCAAGGACGCCGCCGTCTGCCGCCACTTTTGCCTGGGGGATCACCTCAGCCAGTTCCCGCCCCCGGGGTATGGGCCCGAAAACCGCCCAATCCCGGCGCGAACCCAGAGAACCGTCTTTTCGGATATCAAAGGCAGAGATGCGGTTGGCAAAAGTTTCATTGACAATCAGGGTCTGGCCATCCGGGGTAATCATGGAACCATTGGGAAAATACAGGTCTTCTGCGGCCACGCGCACGGTTCCGTCGGGTTCAACCCGGGCCAGTCTCGCTGTCTGCAAAGGTTCGCCGGCCATGAGGTCAAAACCAAAATTGCCCACATAAGCCCTGCCCTGTGTGTCCACCACCATGTCATTGGCATGTCCCCCGGCCACTTCAGACAGATCCGCATGAACCGCAAGGCTTCCGTCTTTTTCCTGCCGCAGAAGTTTGCGGTCGGTCATGGACACAATCAGCAGACGGCCGTCAGGCAGCCAGCCCAGCCCGGAAGGCTGGCCGGGCACTTGGGCAATGACTTCCACGCCGCCATCCGGATCTACGGCAATGACCTGTTTCAGATAAAAATCCGAAAGCCATAGCCGGTTGTCGTGCCACCGGGGGCCTTCCAGAAACGAATAACCGGAAATCAATGTGGAAAAATCGGGTTGTGTCATGGCGAGCTTACCTCCTTGCAGCCTTTGGGGTGGGTGATGAAAACCATCTGGTTCCAATTCCAGAATAATTCAAATCAAACGGATTTTGCAATCCCTGTTTGCCTCTGCGGCCCCCGGCCCGGGATTTTTTCAAAGACCTGATCCGCAGTGCAATGGCTTGACACCATGGCAAAAAGGCGTATGTTTAAAATATAAATCCCTATATGTGAATCCCCACAATTTTGAAATGGAGGCTGTTATGCCGGAAAAGAAATTCAAGCAGGTATGTGAATGTGAAAAATGCGGCAATGAGGCGGAAATGATGATCACCTGCAGCTGGGTGCCGGAAGATGAAGAAGCTGAAAAGGAATTAGAAAAGGCACCAGTGGTAAACGAAGAAAAACCCGGGGCTGTTCCGGGCCATGCGGTCTGCACCCAGTGCGGCAGTGAAGCCGATATCTGGATCGATACCAGCAAAAAATAGACGGTTTCAAACCCTTTTTGGAATCCGCAGCCCCATCACGGCGGCCCCGGGGCCGCCGTGATGGGGCTGCAAAAACAACCCGGAATTTTTTCTGTTCTACTGACGAATCCGGTCCGGTCCGGGAAACGTGTCCACGGACAGCTCCTGGAGCTTGTATTTCTGGATTTTGCCGCTGGCGGTCATGGGGTATGAATCCACAAATGCAACGTGTTTGGGAATCTTATAGCGGCTGATCCGGCCCCTGCAGAAATCCCGGATATCCTGCTCGCTTAAATCCGAATCGGATTTTTTGATCACAAAGGCGCCCACCTCTTCGCCGTATTTCTTGCTGGGCACACCCACCACCTGCACGTCGACCACCCCTTCGAGCCGATAGAGAAACTCCTCGATCTCACGGGGATAGATATTTTCCCCGCCCCGGATGATCATGTCCTTGTACCTGCCCGTGATGGCCAGATAACCTTCAGAATCAAGCACGCCGAGATCTCCGGTATGCAGCCAGCCGTGGGCATCAATGGTTTTGGCCGTGGCCTCGGCCATGTTGTAGTAGCCCCGCATGACATTATAGCCCCGGCAGCACACCTCGCCCTGCTCGCCCGGGCCTTTTTCCTCCCCGGTTTCCGGGTCCGTGATTTTCACCTCGATATGCGGCATGGGACGGCCGACGGTTTCGGTGCGCCGGCGCATGTCATCTCCGGGCATGGTCTGGGTGATCACCGGGGAGCCCTCGGTGAGTCCGTAGCAAATGGTAATTTCATTCATGTACATCCGGTCTATGACCTGCCGCATCACGTGTACCGGACACGGCGAGCCGGCCATGATGCCGGTGCGCAGCGAGGAGAAATCAA
>JAGTVF010000370.1 GCA_018224315.1 Desulfobacterales bacterium
AAACTGTTTGAGGCCGTAAGGCCGAGTTTTTGAAATTTCGGCGGAGGCGTTGGCTGAATCCGCAAAAACGATCAGGAGCGAAAAAACTCGCCCCTGCCCTCCGGGCTTCCTTCCCCAAAAGTTGCAAAATTCCAATGGCAGCGCCTGAGATATTTGGAAAAGGCCGGGCGGGAATTTTTTTATTCATGGCCTTCATGTCCATTGCGGTATATGCTATATTCCAGCCAATGTCCATCTGACCGGGCAAGCAAGGGGAATTTTATGGCAGAAATGTTTGATTTACCAAAAACCCGCATCCTTGAAAATGTTCAGGTCAACATCCCGTTTTCCTGGTTTATGGATTCACAGGAAAACTGGCTGGAAATTTTTGCCCAAAACCGTATTCAGCCGGAAATCGGCTTAGACGCCGAGGCCCTGGACCGGTTTGCGCCCGATGATTTTTCCCGGGTTGGCCGCCGGTTTGCCGATGCCGGATGCCGGGTGACGGTTCACGGACCGTTTCTGGACCTGTCTCCGGGATCGCCGGATCCGGAAATCCGGTCGGTGACCCACAAACGGCTGACACAGGCCCGGGCTGCAGCAGAGGCCCTTTGCCCGGAGACCATGGTCTGTCATGCCGGCTATGACCCGGCCCGCTACAGCTTTATCCGGCAGGAGTGGTACAAGCGGGCAGCTGACACATGGAACCGCCACGGCCACGCCCTTTGGAAACAAGGTATCCGCCTGGTGCTGGAAAACGTCTATGAGCCCGACCCAAAAGACCTGGCGGATATGTTTGAAAAAACCGATCCAAAGACAACCGGTTTTTGTCTGGACGTGGGGCACCTTACCGTATTTGGCTCATCTTCCCTCTCAGAGTGGCTCAAAAAACTCAGTCTCCGTATCCACGAGCTCCACCTGCACGACAACAACGGAAAAACCGATGACCACCTGGGAATGGGCCGGGGCATCATTGATTTTACGCCTTTGCATCAATGGCTAAAAACCGCCCGGCCGGCGCCTGTCATCACTCTGGAGCCCCACCGCCGGGAAGACCTGATCCACAGCCTTTTGTTTCTGGAAAATCACAAATGGTTCCAATAAGTTCTTTATTGCTGAGCGCACCCGGCAAATACCTTGATTTGCCTTGACAAATCCGGCTGTTCTTATTAGATAAAATTCTTTACATCAGGAGGTGTATAAGGAGACATGCCCGTTAGAAATTGCTTCGGGTTTTGTGAAATGACCAACATCATTTGAAAGGAGAGGTTGACATGTCGAATCTAATTCCCCCGCATGGCGGCAAGGGCCTGATCAATTGTCTGCTGGAAGGCGCGGAACTGGAAGCGGAAAAGAAAAAGGCCGAAGGGCTGAAAAAAGTTTCGCTTTCTCCCAGGGAACGCGGTGACCTGATCATGATCGGCACCGGCGGTTTCTCGCCTTTGGACGGCTTTATGACCAAGGCGGACTGGAAGAGTGTCTGCGACGGCTACCAGCTGTCAGACGGCACATTCTGGCCCGTTCCCGTGACCCTGTCGGCAAGCCAGGAAGAAGCCGGCGCCATCAGCGAAGGCGACGAAATCGCCCTGTATGATCCGGAAAACAACGAAATCATGGCCACCATGAAGGTCACCGAAAAATTTGAGATGACCGAGGAAAACAAGCGCTATGAATGCGAAAAGGTTTTCATGGGCGAAGGCACCCCCACTCCGGAAGAATTCTGGAAGATCGCACAGGACGAGCATCCGGGCGTGCAGATGGTCATGAATCAGAAACCCTTTAACCTGGCCGGCCCGGTCAAGGTTCTGTCTGAAGCCGAATTTCCCACCAAGTACAAGGGCATTTACATGCGCCCGTCAGAATCCCGCAAAATTTTCGAGGAACGCGGATGGAAGAAAGTTGCCGCCCTGCAGCTGCGCAATCCCATGCACCGCTCCCACGAATACCTGGCCAAGATCGCCATTGAAGTCAGCGACGGCTGCTTTATCCATTCCCTGGTGGGCAACCTCAAACCCGGCGACATCCCCGCAGAAGTTCGGGTCAAATGCATTGACGTGCTGGTGAACAATTACTTTGTGCCCGAAAAGGTTGTGCAGGGCGGCTATCCCCTGGATATGCGCTATGCAGGCCCCAGAGAAGCCCTGCTCCATGCCACGTTCCGTCAGAACTACGGATGCTCCCATATGATCATTGGCCGCGATCATGCCGGCGTGGGCGACTTCTACGGCATGTTTGAAGCCCAGACCATCTTCAACAAGATCCCGGCCCCGGCAGAAGAAGGCAAGGCCCTGCTGTGCGAGCCCTTAAACATTGACTGGACCTTCTACTGCCACAAGTGCGACGGCATGGCATCGCTGAAAACCTGCCCGCACACCAAGGAAGACCGTGTGCTGCTGTCCGGAACCATGCTTCGCAAGATGCTTTCCGAAGGCGGCCAGCTGCCGGATCACTTCGGCCGGGAAGAAGTCCTGGATATCCTGCGTCTTTACTACCAGGGTCTGACCGACAAGATCGAGGTCAAGCTCCACGGTGCAGCCACCGGAGAGTAAAAATCCGCCAGGCCTTTAACTGAAGAACCATATCGCAAAAAAAAGGAGACAGGGAATACCCTGTCTCCTTTTTCCTTTTTATCCCCAAAAACCCGCCGGAAAACCATCCCAACCGGGGTCAGTGCTGTTTCCGATCTTTTTTGATGCCATACCGGGAAATCAGCCGGGACAAATAGGTGCGCTGAATCCCCATAATTTTGGCAGCCCGGGTCTGATTGCCGCCGGTTTTTTTCAGGTTCATCCGGATAAATTTCTTTTTAAACGCATGCATGGCTTCTTCAAGGGTCATTCCCACGTCGATGTCCTCTGCCCCGGACCTCCGGGGCCCAAACATGGGCAGGTCCTCCGGCTCGATTGCACCGCCCCGGCCCATGACCACGGCCCGCTCCAGGGCGTTTTGCAGCTCACGCACATTGCCCGGCCAGTCATAGTCGGTCATCTTTTCAATGGCCGCATCCGATATTTCCAGGGAAACATATCCTTTTTCCTTCCGGAACCGCTCCACAAAATGGGCTGCCAGGAGCGGAATATCACTTTTGCGCTCCCGCAGAGGCGGCATGTGCAGCTCCACCACATTGAGCCGGTAATACAGATCCTCCCGGAAATTTCCGGATTGCACTTCTTTATCGATTTTCCGGTTGGTGGCGGCAATAACCCGGATATCCACGGCAATTGGGGTATTGCCGCCCAGGCGATAAAAAATACCGTCCTGCAGCACCCGCAAAAGCTTTGCTTGCATGGCCGGGCTCATTTCAGCGATCTCATCGAGAAAAATGGTTCCCTCGTCTGCCAGTTCGAATTTTCCGATCTTGGTCCCTGTGGCCCCGGTGAAGGCGCCTTTTTCATGCCCGAACAACTCGGCTTCCAGCAGGGTCTCGGGCATGGCCGCGCAATTAAGCGCCACCAGGGGCCGGTCCTTTCGGCTACTGGCCTGGTGAATCAAGCGGGCCAGCAGTTCCTTGCCTGTTCCGCTTTCGCCCAGAATCAGGGCACTGGCCATGGAATCGGCCACTTTTACCGCCTCGGAGACCACCTGGCCGATGGCTTCGCTTTTGCCCACGATTTCGTGGCTCAGGTGCAGGTCCTGTTTCAGGTCCCGGTTCTCCAGTTCCACGAGCTTGAACTTGCGGGCGTTTTCAATGGCAATGGCGGCCAGTTCGGCAAACACATTGATCAGCTCCAGATCACTGTCCTGAAACCTTCCTTTTTCACCCTTGTTGATAAATTCCACCACGCCAATGACCCTGCTGCCGACCTTTAACGGCACGCAGGCAATGGAGCGGGTCTTGAAACCAATCTGGTCGCTTATGTGCCGGTACCAGCGCCGGTCCCGGCTGACATCGGGTATGAGCAAAGCCTCTCCCGTGCTGGCCACCTGACCGGCAATGCCCTCCCCGACCCGGACGGAAAACTGCTTGATCTCATCTTTTTTCGCGCCCGTGGCCACCTGGAAATTCAGCCGACCGGTCTTTTTGTCCAAAAGCAGCAGGGAACTGGCCCTTGCGCGCATCATGCGTGCGCCTGTCTCCAGGATCATCTCCAGGAGGCGGTCCAGGTCATTGGCCATCCAGACCCCGTTTTCCATGGTTTTATCCCGGCCTTCTTCACCGGTTTTTTTTGATTTTGTTGTATTCATCGGGTCCGGCCTTCCCTATTCCTGTTGATCCGCGCACTGCCATCCGGCTTTGATCCAGACGCCACGGCCTGGCCGTGACTCCACCCGGAAAGTACCGCCGCTTAACTCCACCCGCTCCTTCATTCCCAGCAGACCATAACCGGCTCCACCCCGGGCCTGCTTTTCTGTTGAAAAACCGATTCCATTGTCTGCCACTGTCAGCAGCATGCATTGGCCGTTTTTAATCAATGAAAGCTGAATGCTGCCGGCATTGCCATGTCTGGCGGCATTGTTCATGGCCTCCTGGAAGACCCGGTAAATCACAATTTTTAAAGCTTCCTCAATGTCTTGTTCATCGATCATGAGAATTTTTTCCAGCCGAATATGGGGAAACACGCTGTTAAACTGCCTGCAGTACCAGTCAATGGTGGGCAGGAGCCCGAGATCATCGATCATGGGCGGCCGCAGACCTTTCTGGATCCGCCGGCACTCGGCCAGCAAATCACCGGCGTTGGCCGCCAGTCCCTCCAGCACAGATGGCGACACCGCCGTATTCGAAGATCTGACCCCTGCCAGGGCATTTTCGATCTGGATCTTGATTCCCGCCAGTCCGGAACCCAGACTGTCGTGGAGCTCCCGGGCAACGTATTTGCGCTCCTTTTCCTGGGCCTCCATTAACTGGGAGGAAAGCAGACGGATCCGGCCCTCGGAGGTTTGCAGGGCGCGCTGAGCGGACTTGAGATCGGAAATGTCCGTGCACACGCCCACAATCATCTGAAGCCCCCCGTTTTCATCACAGACCGGATATCCCCGGTCCCGAACCCAGCAGATGGATCCGTCGGGCCGCACCACCCGGTACTCCTCATCCCACGTTCCGCCTTTGTAGTATTTGATCCGCTGCCAGACCCGGGCTCGGTCCCGGAAATCAATGCTTTCCACAAACGACATGGGCGATTCATAAACACTTTGACAGCTCCGGCCCCACATTTTTTCATATGAGGGGCTGACGTAAAGAATCCGTTTCAACCCCGGAAGGGCCATCCAGAACACGTCATCAATGGCCTCGGTCATAATCCGGAAACGTTTTTCCGCCTCCAGGGCGGCCTCTTGGGCAAGTTTGCGCCGGCTGACATTGACCAGGGCCAGAATCAGACCGGTTACCCGGCCGTCTGCGGCTTTGACCGGATTGAGGCTCCAGTCCCAGTAACTCACGCCCCGCTCCGGGTTTTCGGAATATTCAAACGGTTTTTCAAGGGCGTAATAGGGCTGCCCGGTATCCACCACCTTTTGGAAAATCGCCTGGTTTTCCCCGTTTGGATACAGGTCAAAATGATTCCTGCCTTTATAGTAGTCCGGCCATTTGCCGTCGGCTTTTGCATATGCCTGGTTGACACGGATAAAACAAAAGTTTGTATCCATGTGCGCCACCATGAAATGCGTATTGGCAAAAATGGCCTCCAGCAGTCGGCTGGATTCATTGCCTTTCTGGCTGTCAGACCCGAATTCGTGCAAATCCCCGCTGGGGCAGCTGACCCGGCCTTCTTTCGTATTTTCAGACCCCCGGCTCATCGGCTCTCCTTTCGGGATATGCCCCATGGACAAGCGATTTTTCCACAATCCTGTGCACAAGCCCTGGATGCGCTGCAAACGGAACCCGGGGCCGCTCCGGACGGACAAGGGCCATGGTTTGTGCAAAGGGCGTCCGGCTGACCTTGAGATTGTAGGCTGTGTGCATCAGAAACTCCAGGTTCACGGTATCCTCGGCATTATAAGCCATAAGGGTCTCAAGGGCAGACAAACTGCCGGTTTTCTCATATTCCTGCCAAAGCAGCACCGCCAGATATCCGTCAATGCCGTCGAGATCCTTGCGGTCAATGCCCATTTGCTTTTCACACCCCTTGAGCCCGCCCTTAAACCCCAGACCGGCAAGCACATGCCGCAGGTCGATATGGGCATGGGGTATGCGGATATTGAAAAAGCGTTCGATAAAGGGAATGTCAAAGCTTTTGCCGTTATAGGTCACCAGCAGATCATAACGAGAAATATCCCCGGGAAAATCCTGCAGGTTTTGCCCGTTTACATAGCACCGAATAGCGGTGCCGTCATAAAGGGCAATGGTGGTAATCCGGTTGGAAGCCCGGAACAGGCCGGTGGTTTCAATATCAAGATAAGCGGTTCTGGTACGGAAGGTCCCGAACAGGCGCCACTGCTGATCCGGAGGCAGGCGGCGGGAGAAATAACCAACCCGGCCTTCCTGGAGGGATTTTTCAGATGCCGCCAGCTCACTTCGGATCCATGCAGCCGCTGAAGGGCCAACAGGCAGGTCATGGGCTGCCGACACATCGGTCCATGCATGGATACCGGCGCCCCACAACCGGGCCTCGGTTTTTTTACCCACACCATTGATGTGACAGAATGTATTTTCAATCATTCTGCAAATCCATTGAATCCGGCAGACGCTGTTGCAGGTTCAGGACAGCATCCTGTCCTGATACCTTTTCTTATAGCATAATAATGAACATGATAAACAAAATTACCATCCGAAAGTCCTGACAGCCTTGTAAAAAGTCTCCCGGACCATAAAGCGCCGGCTCCGGTGAGGTGTTCCACAACGCAAAAAGGGGGCTTTACGGATAAAGCCCCCTTTTCACATTCCATATGAATCAGACAAACAAAAGCTGTCAGATTTTTTTGGCCTCCCTGCCGGAGTATTCGTTATACGCCAGGGCCACGGTGCGGTAGACCAGATGGGCCAGCTTGGAGAAGGGCAGAAACGCGATCAGATGAAATACCAGCATCAGATGGATGAAATAGATGAGGTAGGTCAAAAAGGCCGCGTCCGCCAGCCGGGTCAGCTCTGCAAGCATGCCGGTCACGCCAAGCCCCAGTACCAGCCAGAGCAGATACCAGTCCTTGTAGGTGGAAACCTCGTCGGTTTTGTCCATCCGCTGCTTGATGAGCAGGGCCGCACCAATAATGAGTGCAATGCCGCTGATATTGGCCAGAATCTTAATCGGATTGAGCTGGGAATACGGACCGTGAATGCCAAAAACATAAAGAACCACGAAAAAGACAGAGGTGACAATCAGCAGCCCGATAAAGGAGAACAGCACCATCATGTGCGGTGTACCCCGGTTGTTGTTCTCGCCGCACTCGGAGAACTTGCTGTGCTTTAGAATCGAAGGGATCACCCGCACCAGGGCAGACAAAAATCCCTTTGTGTCAATGGTTTCCTTGTCTGTCTTGCCTTCTGCCATGGCGTTTTTATGAATATCGCCAATAAAGCGCTTCAAACCCATGGCAAACACCGCAACAGCCCATATGCTCAACGGGATGAAGATCAGGTCCACCAGCCAGGTGGAAAAGAACTTGGCATGGGCAATTTCGCCGTACTCGTTTAGCTCCGGGGAAAAATCCAGCAGGCCGGTGATCAGGCCCAGGACGATAAAAATAATCGCCGGCAGGGCAATGAGCAGCGGCAGCTTCTTGCGGTCATTGACGGCATTGGCAACGCTTTTGGGCGTGGCGTACTCGTTGATGGCCATCATGCGCAAAGACGCCATGACATCGCCCGGCTTGGCCCCCCGGGGGCACAACGTGGAGCAATCCCCGCAGTTGTGGCACAGCCAGATGTCCGGGTCGCTCAGCAACTTGTCCTTCAACCCCCAGGACGCGGCAATCATTTCCTTTCTGGGAAAGGGCTTGCGGTCCGGGGCTATGGGGCAGGCAACAGAGCAGGTGGCGCATTGAAAGCACTTTTTCAGCGACTCCCCCCCGTTTGCCCGTACTTCATTGATAAAATTAATGTCTGGTTGAACCAGGTATTTATCCGCCATAATCAAACCTCCTCAATTGGGCTGTATTCGCATCAATCCTTTTAGAATCCCTTAAACGGGTTCGGCCCCAGTTCTTCGACCTGATCGACAAATCCATTGATGATTTCCGGAATTTTGTCGTAGTCGTCAATGGCCACTTCGTACTGGGCCACGCGCTCTTCTTCCAGGGCGAGACTGGATAGGGCATCGCCGATTTTCTGCATCCGGATGCTGGCAAGTTCGCTGCCCTTGACAAAATGACACTGGTAATCATCGCCGTGCTTGCATCCAAGCAGAAAAACCCCGTCCATGCCCTGGGAAAGGGCATCCTTGATCCAGATCACGTTGACCGAACCCAGACAGCGTACCGGGATAATCCGAACATCCGCGGAAAAGGACTTTTTGTGCAAACCCGTGATATCCATGGCCGGATAAGCGTCATTTTCGCAGACAAGGCCCAGAATCCGCAGGGGCGGTTCGTCATAATCGTCTTCCGAGGGCACCACAATGGACTTGACCTGGGAGCCGATGCTGTCCACACTGTAGTCGGCAAAGCTGATGATCCGTTCCGGGCACGCGCCCATGCAGGTTCCGCAGCGCCGGCACCGGGTGGGGTTGGGTTTGGGGGTTCCCTTTTCATCGTCATCAATGGCCCCAAACGGACATTCATCCGTACACCGCTTGCACTGGGTGCAGCGCTGGAAGAAAAAGTCGGGAAATGTCATATCCCCGGTTCGGGGATGGACCGAAATTCCACGATTGACGCACTCCAGGCACTGGATCGCTTTCAGAGCGGCACCGCTGGCATCTTCCATGCTTTCTTCCACCGACAGGGCCCGGCGCACCGCACCGGCCGCATAAACGCCAGTTCTCTGGGTCTCGTAGGGAAAGCAGATAAAGTTGGAATCCGCGTACTTGTCAAACAGGTCATTGTCCCGAAAACCCGGGCCCTGACGGTAGGCCAGGTTCACTGTGGGATCATCGAATGTCACCGGCAGCATTCCTGTGGCCAGCACCACCAGGTCTGCGTTGACCCCGATATTTTCCCCAAGGAGCGTGTCTTTTGCCGACACAACCAACCCGCTGCCGTTTTTCTCAACGGATGTGACCTCGCCCTTGCTCATGAAAATGCCCGAGTCCTGCTGGGCAGCCTTGTAAAAGTTCTCGTTTAACCCCGAGGTGCGCATGTGCTGATAGAAAATATAGGCCTTTGCGTCTGGGTAGTCCTCACGCACGTACTGGGCCTGCTTTAATGCCACCATGCTGGTGACCACCCCGGTGTATGGAAAATCCGCATCCTGCCCGTTTCCGGGGCTCTGGATGAACACCACGTTTTTTGCTTCTTTGCCGTCCGACGGCCGGGTAATCTTGCCGGCGGCCGCCATTTCCTCGAACTGATGGTTGGTGACCACGTCGGGCGAGGCCCCCCAGCCCAGATGCGGAAACTCATCGTCCTTGGGCTCGTAAGGCCGCCACCCGGCCGCCAGAATCACGGCCCCGAATTTTTCGCCGTTGGGATCCAGGGTCAGGATGTCGCGCCGGCCTTGGTTGTACTCCTTGTATTTTTCCTGCAGGGCCTCGTGCTCCAGTTCTTTTCCGCTTTCATCCACCCGCATTTCCGGGGGCAGGGGATAGGGCACGTCAAACTCGATCTTTTCCCCGGGTTTTTTCAGGGTAACCGTGAAATCCCCGGGCTGGCCGGCAATCCGGGCCACCGCTGTGCCGGTGCGGATATCGATTTTGGGATGATTTTCAACCGCCTTGATCTTGTCGGCCACCATGGGGGGAATCAGGTTTTCGTAGGGCGGCTGAATCGGCAGCTGCTTTCTCCACTTTTTGGCATTTCCGCCCAGTTCGTCCTGCTTTTCCACGATGGTGACGTCATAACCCGCATTGGCCGCATCCAGGGCAGCACTCATACCCGTGATTCCGCCGCCCATAACCATAATTTTGCGGCTCATGGTTTCCAGAAGATACGGTTCAGGCAGCTTGACCTTTTCCACCCGGGCCATGCCCATACGGAGATAGTCCTCTGCCATCATCTGCACGCGGTCAAAGTTGTTTTCGTCTTGCTTTTCCTCTTCGGTGAGCCGGGGAAACGAATCCCGGGGATGGGACCAGACCACGCCCTCGCGCAGATTGACCCGCTCGACAATGCAGCCGTCGAATTTAAAGGTATTGTAATTGACCCGGCGGGAGCAGGCGGCAATAACGAGCGTATTGGTGCCCTCTTCTTCAATGTCCTTTTTGATAAAATCCACGCCTTGCTGGCTGCACAGGAAATCATGGGTCTTGCAGGGCAGGGCCTCTTCCTCGACCACATCACAGATCGCCTCTATATCCAGGGCATCGCCGATGCCGCATCCTTTACAAATATAAACGCCGTATTTTTTACTCATGATCTAACCTCCTACCGCTTCATCATGGTTTGAATTGCCTTTAAGGCAATACCGGTCGCATTCTGATTGGACATCATGACATCGGCTGGCCGGTTGGCACACCCGGTGGCAAACATGCCGCCCTTATCCAGGTCATTGATGATGAAGCCGTCTTCCGTGTAGTTCAGATCAGCGGCCGGCAGCTTGGCATTGACAGCCGTGGGCTGCATTCCAGTGGCCAGAACCGCCATGTCCACAGTCTGATGAAGCTTTTCGCCGCTGACGGCATCCTCGGCCACAAGGGTTACCTGTCCGTTGCCGCCGTCTTCCACGGCCGCAACCTTGCCCTTGACAAACACGACGTTTTCATCCGCCTTGACTTTTTCATAAAACCGTTCATAGCGGTAACCGGGAGCCCGCATATCAATGTAAAAGATATATACCTTGGTGTCGGGATACTGCTCACGGATATAAGTGGCATGCTTCAGTGAAGCCATGCAGCAGATATAGGAGCAGTACGGCAAGTGGTTTTCGTCCCTGGAGCCGGCACACTGAACAAAGGCCACGCTTTGCGGTGCCTTGTTGTCCGAAGGCCGCAGAATCTGTCCCTTGGTGGGGCCGTTTGGCGCGGCCAAACGCTCCAGCATCATATTGGTGACGATGTTGGGGTACTGCCCAAAACCCAGATTATCGATTTTGGATGCGTCATAGGGTTCCCAGCCGGTGGCCCAGACAATGGCGCCCACATTGAGATCCATTGTTTTGGCCTGCATTTCCAGATCCACCGCATCATAGGGGCAGGCTTCCTTGCACCGCTGCGCATCTTCAGTGCCCATAATCCTGGAAGAAATGACATACCTGTTGGGGAAAGCCATTTCATGAGGAAGAAAAGCGCCCTTGGTCTTGTCCATGCCAAAATTGAATTCATTGGGGATTTCCGTCTGGCAGGCATCGGCACAGGCGCCGCAGCAGGTGCAATTCTCATTGACGTAGCGGGGATTGAGCTTGATGCTCACATTGTAATTGCCCGGCGAGCCGTCGACTTTTTCGACATCTGCCAGGGTGAAAAATTTGATTCTGGGATTGTCCTTGATCCTGCGGAAATTGATTTCCAGACCGCATGTGGGGGGGCATAATTTGGGGAAATACTGCTTTAATTGGGCAACCCGTCCGCCCAGATAAGGATTTTTCTCGACAATAAAGACTTCATAGCCCACTTCTGCGGCTTCCAGAGCCGTGGTCAGTCCGCTGATGCCGCCGCCGACCACCAAGATGCTTCCGCTAAACGGGGCTCCTTGCGCTTCACTCATGCTGTCCCTCCGTGCTTATAGGTTCGATTCGTTTAACCGTCTATATCTGGCCACTTCATTCCATCATGTTCATATCCTTATAATTGGACCGGCTTTTGCGTCCTTTGCGTTCATGTCGATCTGGTGTATTTTCGAAACAGCAGGCTCGATGCCGGATGGTCGCGGGTCCCTGCTGTCCGCAACGGTTGTCCGGACTCCAGCCTGCGGTTTCCAAATCGGAAACGAATTCAATGGGTTTGAAATATCATCCAGGGCTGTGTTGAATAAAAACCTCCAGGTGTCGACATCGACACCTGGAGGTATATGCTGCTAATCGCCGATCATCTCCGGTTTAATCGGGAATGATCTGGACATAATCCCGCTTGAAAACATCCCATTTCTGGGCCTTGGGATCATACTTGGAGTTGGTGAAGCAGAACCAGTTCTTGTCGTCCTGGTTCGGGTAGTCCGACTGATAGTAGAAGCCCGGGTAACGGGTTTCCTTACGGAACTGGATGTGGCGCAGATGGGATTCCACCGTCCAGATGCGGTGATAGATTTCCCAGGCGCGCATCAGCTCGTGCACGTCGCCGGCGGCCAGTTTTTCGCAGTCTTCACGCATGACTTCCAGCAGATCCATGACGATCTCAAGGTTTTTGCTGGTGGTTTCATAGTAGGTAGCGGTACCTGCGCCGTATTCATGGGTGGCCTTCATCAGCCGGTACATCATGCCCTCGGGCTTGAGGTAGTTCGGGTTGATGTCGTCCGCCGTGGTGTATTCGCAGTTGTCCAGATAAGTCCGGACCGGCTTGTAGACCATATCCACGATCTCGTCTTTGCTCAGGGCCAGTTCGGGGCTGTAGTCAGCATGATCCCTGGCATAACGAACCATCTGCTTGGCGGCCATACGTCCTTCAGCATGGGAGCCGGAGGAGAACTTGTGGCCGGAGCAGCCCACGCCGTCGCCGGAGGTGAACAGACCGTTAACAGTGGTCATGCGGTTGTACACCTTGCCATTGTCCGCTTTGATCTTGAAAGAATCCGGGACCCAGTCATAATCCGGGCCGGAGGTCCACAGACCGCAGCAACCCGAGTGCGAACCCAGAAGGTAGGGCTCGGTGGGCATAAGCTCGGAGTTTTTCTTTTCCGGTTCGGTGTTGGTGGCGCACCACAGGTTGGCCTGGCCACATGTCATGTCCAGGAAGTCTTCCCAGGCTTCGGACTCAAGATGCTTGAGTTCCTTCTTGTCCAGGGATTTGCCCAGTTCTGCCAGAGCGGTCACGGTGTCCATGAGGATCGGACCGCGGCCGGCCTTCATCTCAAAGAGCATCAGGTGGTTACGCAGACAGGTCGGGGTGATGGCGGCAGTGCCGTAAGGCGCATAGAATTCAAGCTCTTTTTTGGCTGCGTCGCTGGTAACATAGGATTCACCCAGACCGTTGAGGGCTTTGGCCTTAAACAGCAGGAACCATGCGCCCACAGGGCCGTAACCGTCTTTGAAGCGCGCCGGGGTGAACCGGTTTTCCATCATGGACAGCTCGGCACCAACCTTCATGCACAGGGTATAGGTGGAACCGGAGTTCCATACCGGGTACCATGCACGGCCCTTGCCTTCGCCCACTGACCGCGGCTGGTAAATGTTGACTGCGCCGCCGCAGGCCACCATCATGGTTTTGGCCTTGATGATGTAAACTTTGTTTTCACGCACGGAGAAACCCACCGCGCCGGCGATCTGGTTTTCCTTGTTTTTGTCGAGAAGCAGTTCAACGATGAAAACCCGCTCAAGGATGTTGTCGTCGCCCAGGGCCTTTTTGGCCGCCTCGGCAACGATCCGCTTATAGGATTCGCCGTTGATCATAATCTGCCATTTACCCGTTCGGACAGGCTGTGCGCCGGACTTCAGGGTGCCCTGTTTCAGACCCTTTTTGCCGTCGAGGTTCTTGCCTTCCGGGGATTTCTTCCATACGGGCAGGCCCCACTCCTCAAACAGATGAACAGAGTCATCCACATGGCAGCCCAGGTCAAAGATCAGGTCTTCGCGGACAATGCCCATCAGGTCGTTTCTGACCATGCGAACATAATCATCAGGTGTGTTGTCGCCAATATAGGTATTGATTGCGGAAAGCCCCTGGGCCACAGCACCGGAGCGCTCCAGCGCGGCCTTGTCCACGAGCAGAACGGATTCACTGTCAGCCCACTTCTTTGCTTCAAAAGCAGCGCCGCAAGCCGCCATGCCGCCGCCTACAATCAGGACGTCGACTTCTTTCTCCACAACTTCCGGATCTCTCACGGCCTTGAGTTCACCCTTGGGTTTATTCGGTAATGCCATCTTGTATCCTCCTTAAAGATCGAATCAGTTTGAATTAATCTCGTCCGTCCGGGCGAACCGGTTATACGGTCGCCTGGGGTTTGGGGACCTGGTAGCCGTCAGCTTCTTCGGTGGACAGCAGGTCGCTTTCGAGATCCTTGCCTTTCAGGTCGTTGTAGGCATTGGCTTCACCTTCGGGAGTGGTCCGGATGGGGAACTTAAACCGTTTGACCAGGCCGTTTCTGAACTTACAGGTCCACATAACATCTTCGGTTCCCAGCATGGGATAGATGCTGCTTCCCAGAGGAACGAAATCGGCATAGCCGCGGACTTCAATGGCCTGGGTGGGGCAGATTTTTACGCAGGAAAAACATTCCCAGCACTGATCGGGCTCCTGGTTATAGGCTTTCATGGTGTTGGGTTCGAGGACCATCAAGTCGTTGGGACAAATGTACATACATGCTGTCTTGTCCCCGCCCTTGCAGCCGTCGCATTTTTCGGTAATGACGAAACTTGGCATTATCAACCTCCTGATTGTCAATTGTTAGTGAATGTTACCACATTTCCACTAAGTTCATGTAAAAAATCAAATTTTCCGTTGCGAGCCGTGTGCACCTCCTTTCTTATCTCACACGCAAACAAATCATTTCACAGATCCGTTCCATCGCATCTTTATCGGGCCCTGATAACCGGATATCCGGTTGTCTTTTGTCTAACCGATTAATTTTCAAAGAAAATCGATCTACTCCACACTTACCGTGTCGAAAGTATTTTTTTAGCACCCGCCCCCTGCCTTGTCAAGGAATTTCAGCGCCCAAATTCCGGCGCAAATCCGCTGTGTTAGACAACCGGAAAACCCTCAACATATAGACTCAAAATACTCAGCAAGCACTATATATCGTTTCTCTTTGGGGCCCCGAATCTGTAAACTCTTGGGATCCGGCCGGAAATCCGGGATAAAATCTCATAATGAATGGTGCCCAGGACCCCGGCCAGATGATCCACGGCAAGCCTTTGGCTGCCGCGGGCGCCGAAAACCAGCACAGGCTCCCCGCAGGCCGGATCCGGCACAGCGCCGACATCTATCATTGTGTGGTCCATACATACCCGGCCGATTACCGGCACCGGAAATCCGCGAAGCGACATCTGTCCCCTGGAGGAAAAATGCCGGTCATAACCGTCCGCATACCCGATGGGCACAGTGGCAATAACGGTTTTTTCCCGGGTCTGTTCGGTCCATCCGTAACTCACCGCAAACCCGGGTCCCACGGTTTTTAAATGAACAATCCGGGCATACAGGCTCATGGCGGGCACCAGGTGAACCCCGGATTGTTCTGCCTCACGGGACGGATAACATCCATATATGCTGATGCCCGGGCGCACCATGTCCAGATGGGTTTCGGGAAGGTTGATGGCTGCGGCGCTGTTTGCCGCATGGCGCACCGAAAAAGTTATACCCCGGCGTTCCAGCGCCGACAGGATCTGCAAAAACATCTCCAATTGCCGGCGGGCTCCCGTTGGATCCGGGCTGTCAGCGGTGGCAAAATGGGTGTAAACGCCTTCGGCGTTGAGACCGGGCAGACCGCAGATGGCCGCAACTTCCTCTGCCGCATCCCCGCAAGCGTCCCGGGAGGAATCCGGCCATCCGGCCACGCCCAGACGCCCCATCCCCGTATCAATCTTGACATGCACCCGGATGGTCCTGCTATCGGCCCTCGCCCGCCGGTCGAGATCCCGGGCGTCGGCATAAGCATATACCGTCTGGATCAAATCAAAGTCCATGAGCTTGCCGGCCATTTCCGGGGGGGTGTGGCCGAAAATCAGGATCGGACAGAAAATGCCCGCATACCGAAGCTCCAGAGCTTCAGCCAGGCGGGCGACGGCCAGACATTCGGCACCGGCGGCCAGTGCCTGCCGGGCCACGGCCACAGCCCCGTGTCCGTAAGCGTTTGCCTTGACCACGGCCATCAGGCGGGCATTGTTTGTCAGTCCGGCCCTGAGATTCCGGATATTTTGCGCAATGGCGGCCAGATCGATTTCCGCCCACACATCATAAGGGATCACGGCTTTTTTTCCTCGAAATGATTTTCATTGAACCGTCTACATCGGCCGGTCCATGCTCCGGTAACCAATGGCCTCCAGGATATGCGGGGGCCGGATCCGGGCGGAGGCTTCCAGATCGGCAATGGTCCGGGCAATCTTGAGAATCCTGTGATAGGCCCGGGCCGAAAGGCCAAGCCGGTCTGCGGCGTTTTTGACAATCTGTTCGGATTCGGCGTCAATAACGCAGTACCGCCGGATGTGGCGGGTGTTCATGCCTGCGTTGGCCCGTACGGAAGATTTTTGCAACCGCCGGGTCTGAATCTTTCTTGCCGCCACAACCCGCCGGCGGATTTCAGCCGAAGGCTCCCCTGACGCCTCGCCCACAAGATCGCCGTAAACCACTGCCGGCACCTCCACGTGCATATCAATGCGGTCAAGCAGGGGTCCGGACAATCGATTTCGATATTTTGCAATTTGTGCCGCGGAACACCGGCATTCGTGGGCCGGATCCGAATAATAGCCGCACGGACAAGGATTCAAGGCTGTCACCAGGATAAAGTCCGAAGGGTAGGTAAGGGATGTGGAGGCCCGTGAAATGGTCACCTGCCGATCTTCCAGCGGCTGGCGCAGCACCTCGAGGACACTTTTTTTGAATTCCGGCAGTTCATCCAGAAACAACACCCCGTTATGGGCCAGGCTCACCTCGCCGGGTCGCGGAATGCCGCCGCCGCCGATGAGTCCGGCATCGGAAATGGTGTGATGGGGGGAACGAAAGGGCCGTTGGGTCACCAGGGCCTGGTCCTTTGCCAGCAGCCCGGCCACGCTGAAAATCTTGGTGGTCTCAATGGCCTCGGAAAAATCCATGGGCGGCACGATACCGGCAAATCTTTTGGCCAGCATGGTTTTGCCCGAACCCGGGGGGCCGATCATCATCACATTGTGGGCACCGGCTGCAGCAATTTCCAGAGCTCTTTTGACATGGGCCTGGCCGGCCACTTCGGAAAAATCGGCTTCAGGGGCCGCCCGGGTGTCGCACTCAGATGCGGGCGGCTGCTGGGGAGAAATCTCCCGGGCCTGTCGGAGAAAATCAACCACCTCCGCCAAATACCGGACCGGATAAACGTTGATCCCGTCGGCCACAGCGGCTTCCCGGCGGTTGTCATAAGGCGCCACAAGCCCGCTGTATCCGGCCTCTTTTGCAGCAAGCACCAGTGGCAGGCAACCGTTGACCGGCTTGATGCGCCCGTCCAGGGCCAACTCGCCCACCAGCACGCAGGAATCTGCGGACCCGGCCGGAATCACGCCCGAAGCCTCGAGAATGCCCACTGCGATGGGCAGGTCAAACCCCGTGCCTTCCTTCTTTATATGTGCCGGGGCCAGGTTCACGGTGATCCGGTCATCGGGAAACGCGTAGCCGCAATTGACAATAGCGGCCTTGACCCGCTCCCGGCTTTCCCGGACCGCGGCCTCGGGAAGACCCACCGTGGAAAACGCCGGAAGCCCGCGGGCAATATCAACCTCCACCTCCATGAGCAGGCCGTTGATTCCCACGACTGCACCGGTAATCACCCTGGATAACACGGATGCCCCTCCTGAATCCGGGCTGAGCCGGATTTCTCTGCGCATCTTTGGTTTACTCAAACTCCGATTGTATGCCGGGGAAAAACCATAGCAAAGCCGCAAGGCCTGAACAATTGAAAAATCCCCAAATCGCTGAAAAACCTTTTGTTTGCCGGGCCTTTCGGGAAAACAACAGGGATTTTTGAAAAAAGCCGCCCGGTTCTGACATGTTGCGGTCCGCATTGCAATTTGATACAGAATCCGTTATAAAAAGATAAAATATTGACGCATGCCGGCTGACATCGACTTCCAAAAAACGCCGTCATGCCAATTGGCCAAGCAGGACAACAAACCCCTATGGGACTTTATAAATACCAACGGACCCTGGCTGCACCAGTGTCGTTTACCGGACAGGGCGTACATTCCGGAAGAACCGTACACCTAAACATTGAGCCGGCACCGCCAAACTTCGGCATTAAATTCCGACGCACGGACTTGCCTGCCAGACCCACAGTGGCCGGTCATTTCAACCGGGTGGTGGACACCAGCCTGGCCACTGTCATCGGGGAAAACGGGTGCATCGTCTCAACCATCGAGCACCTGATGGCCACATTTGCGGGACTTTCCATTGACAACGCCATCGTGGAACTCGATGATTACGAACTGCCCATCATGGACGGCAGTGCAGCGGTATTTACCCGGGGCATACGAAAAACGGGCATTGCAGAACAAGAAGCCCCGCGGTTTTACTTCTGGATCCAAAAACCGATTTTTCTGGAAGACGGGGACAAATCGGTGCGCGTCTATCCAGACCGCGTGCAGAAAATCACCTGCTCCATTGACTTTGACCATCCGGCCATCGGCCAGCAGCGCCTTGAAATCGAGTTGGACGAAAAGCGGTTTGAAACCGAACTCGCCGGGGCCAGGACCTTCGGATTCATGCATGAAATGGAGATGCTCAAATTCTACGGCCTGGCCAGGGGAGGATCGCTGGACAATGCCGTGGCCATTGATAAAAACGGGGTGGTCAATGAAGACGGCCTGCGCTGGCCCGACGAGTTTGTCCGGCACAAGATCCTTGACTGCATCGGCGATTTTTCCCTGCTGGGAATCCCCATTGTCGGCCACATTGTTTTACACAAATCCGGCCACAACTTTAACCACGAATTTTTAAAGACCTTTTTCAGGCATAAGCAATGCTGGAAAACCACGACCCTCGAACAATTCGAAGCAGCTGCCGGGTAAGCGGCAAAGGGCTTTGAAAGGATGCAGTTGGAATCCCTGCGCTCCGGAAAGATATTTGTGAAAAAAACACGTTTTTTTCTCCTCATCCTCCTGGCTGTTGTCCTGATTCCGGCAATGGTGCCGGCGGGTGCCGCAGCCCAAAAGGCCCGGCTCACCGACATGGTGGTCAGCAATACCCGGGATGATCTGCTTTTGTTTGTTACAGTCAAAGGCGCTTTTACCGAACAGATGAAACAGGCCGTGCTAAACGGCATTCCCACATCCTTTTCCTTTATTGTCCGGCTGGAGAAAAGCAATGTTTTTGTGCTGCCCAACACCCTGGTGGCGGAAAAAAAAGTTACCCACACCATCAAATATGAAAGCCTCAAAAAACAGTTTGTGGTCCGCCGATCCTGGGAGGAAAACCGAACCCTGACCACGGACAGCTTTGAAAAGGCCCGGCAATGGATGTCGGAAATCAAAAGCCTGCGGATCGCCGCAATTGACAGACTGCAGGAAGGCAAAAAATACCGGATCCGGGCCAAAGCCAGGCTCGATACCGTAGAGCTGCCGTTTTACCTGAATTATGTCTTTTTTTTCGTCTCCCTGTGGGATTTTGAAACCAACTGGCACAGCATTGAATTCGGTTATTGAAAACGTGAGACCCAACCGATACATCACCCCCACCCCTCCGGATCATGAAGCCGACCGCAGACGCCGAAAACGCGACATGATCATCATTGCCGTTGTTCTGGTGCTGGTCTGTCTGCTGTCGTATCTCATTGTCAAGCCCATGGTAAGGGGTATGGAAGTGCCCTTTTCGAGCATGATGCTGATGTTTATCCTCATGAACATCGACATGCTCCTGATCCTGCTGCTGATCTTTCTGGTCTTCCGTAACCTGGTCAAGCTGTTTTATGAAAGACGCAGCCGGATTCCCGGCACACGGCTGCGCACCAAGCTGGTGGCCGCTTTTATCTCGCTGAGCCTGCTGCCGGCCGGTGTGCTGTTTGCCTTTTCCCTGCATTTTATCTCCAGCAGCATCGGATTCTGGTTCCAGGTCCCCATTGAACAGGCTTTGGACAATTCCCTTGCCGTGGGCCAGAGCATGTACCAGCACGTGGAGAACAACAACCGCTTTTTCCTGGAAAAAGCCGCCTACCAGATCAACAGCCGCAATCTGCTCAGGCCGGATAACAACACGAGCCTGGACAACTACATCCAGATTGTGCAGCGGGAATTTAACATCGATGCCGTGGAGGCCTACGG
>JAGTVF010000371.1 GCA_018224315.1 Desulfobacterales bacterium
CCGCCCAGCCCCGCAATCCACAATGCTTGGTGATCGCCGCGGTCAATGTCGTCTTGCCATGGTCAATATGACCGATCGTTCCCACGTTTACATGCGGCTTGGTCCGCTCAAACTTCTGCTTTGCCATCTTACATCCTCCCCATGGTTTTATAGCATCTCATTGGAATCTTTCGAAGTCCTTCTCCTGTAGAGATCTCGGCAAGAGATCATCGATGCATGGCCAGGCGCAAACCCGATTTTCTCAAGACACGATTCCGGTTTCGCACCCATGCCTTGAAAAGTTAAGTGGAGCCCACGACCGGAATTGAACCGGTGGACCTCTTCCTTACCAAGGAAGCGCTCTACCGACTGAGCTACGTGGGCCTGATAACCGCCGACTACCGAAAATTATTCCGGAGATCTTTTTGCAGGGCAGCTTTCATCTGACAGTCGTTTGCCTGATGGAGCGGGAGACGAGAATCGAACTCGCGACATTCAGCTTGGAAGGCTGAAGCTCTGCCAACTGAGCTACTCCCGCCAATTTCCATTAAACATGCCTGTCGGTTTTTCGCAGTGTTTTCTGCCCGGCAAAACCGTACCCTGTTGCCTTGCGCCTTTGCTGTCAGGTGAATCGCCAGCCATGTAGTCTCTTTGATTCCGCCTCTGCGGAATCTCCTACATTCAACCGTTATTAATGAAGTGGTGGTGGGGGGAGGATTCGAACCTCCGAAGGCTTCGCCGGCAGATTTACAGTCTGCTCCCTTTGGCCGCTCGGGAACCCCACCATCAATAATAAAACAAACAATATATTCTGGAGCCAGCGGAGGGACTCGAACCCCCGGCCAACTGATTACAAATCAGTAGCTCTACCAACTGAGCTACGCTGGCCTGCATTCAATCCGGACACCAGCCGCGTGTGCTTCAAAGCAAGGATCATGTTCATACAAAGGTTCTGCGCTCTACCAGAAAATTTTCCGATCTGCAAGCATTTATCGGTTGGCCAGCACAGAGATCATTCCAATTTTGAAACCGAAGTTGTTCAATTGACCCTTCCTGCCGGTTCGTGATCAATCTGCTATGTTTAATATTTTCATAAAGCCATGTCAAGTAACAAATATCGAAAATCAATGCAAGCAGTTTTTTTTCATTGTACTTAAAACAAATCAACGCACAGGACAACCCAAAAGAATTGCTCAAACCTGGCTCTGCGGGCGCCGGACCAATTGATCCGGCCACTGCTTTGCCACACAATCAGCTTGACACGAGTTTGCAGCCAGTGGTAATTATTCCGCTTACAAATTCCATGTCGGAAAAATTTGCTGACTTTCAGGCAAATACAAATATTGACCAAAAGGTACCCATGCAATCTCTCAAAACGTTCGCCTTCAGTCGTAAAAATGCAATGTTTGCTGCATTGCTGGCAATTGCCATGCTATTCACCGGCTGCGCCGGCTGGACCGGCCGGATCGGAGATGAGCCGGCCGGTGATTCCGCAAAAACCTCAACCCAGGACCGCCAGGAACCGGAAACAGCTGCAGCCGAAGATGAAACACAGGTTGAAGTCCTGCCCTTGTTGAGTTTCAACGGCAACGAGGAAGAAAATGCCAGGCTGCTGATCGAGCGTGACCCTCCTGCAGATTCCCAGTCCCGGCTGGACAAATCCCTGGAATTCTATCAGGCCTCCCAGGACTACTGGCAGCAGGGAGAGCTGGAAAACGCTCTGGACTCCCTGGACAATGCATATGCGTTGATTTTGACCGCCCCCCCTGCCCAAGACCCGAAACTAAGCCAGCAGAAAGACGATCTGCGGTTTATGATCTCCAAGCGGATTCTTGAAATTTACTCTTCCCGGTATACAACGGTAAAAGGCAACCACAATGCCATTCCCTTTTCCCTTAACGAACATGTTCAAAGGGAAATCAAACTGTTTACCGAAGGGCCTTCAAGGACTTTTTTCATCAATTCCTATAAACGATCCGGCCGATACCGCCCTTATATCCTCAAGGAATTGAAAAAGGCCGGCATTCCCGAGGAGCTTTCCTGGCTGCCGCTTGTGGAAAGCGGGTTTAAAACCAAGGCCCTGTCAAGCGCCCGGGCTCTGGGAATGTGGCAGTTTATTGCTTCCACAGGTTACAAATTCGGCCTTACAAGGGATCGCTACATTGACGAACGCCTGGACCCCTACAAGTCCACCCAGGCCGCCATTGATTATCTAAAGGAACTGCATGAAATTTTCGGGGACTGGAAAACCGTGCTGGCCGCCTACAACTGCGGAGAAGGCCGGGTATTGCGCGTAATCCGGCAGCAAAACATCAATTACCTGGATGATTTCTGGGATCTCTATCAGCGCCTGCCCAGGGAGACCGCCCGCTATGTGCCCAAGTTTCTGGCCACCATCCACATCATCAACAATCTGGAAAAATACAACATGGATCACATCGAGCCGGATCCGCCAATGGATTTCGAGCTTGTGGAGGTCAAAAAACAGGCAGCCCTGAAAAACATTGCCAAGGTCATTGACGTCGAGCACAACAAACTTCTGGAACTCAATCCCGAACTTCGCTACAAGGTTCTGCCCGATGATCCATACGACTTAAAGGTGCCGCCGGAAAAAGGCGAGGTGCTTCTGGCAAAGATCGACGATATCGAGGAACACTACCAGAGCCCCCACAACATTGTCTACCACCGGGTGCGGCCCGGAGAGAACCTGTCAGCCATTGCCCGGCGCTACAACACCACCTCCCAGAAAATCGCCTGGTACAACAACATTTACCGGAAGGATTACATTGTCACCGGCCAGCGGCTCAAAATCCCCCAGGCCGGGACTTATGCCGCACGGGGCCCGCTTCCGGAGCCTTCCCGGACAATCGACTACAAGGTCAAACGGGGCGATTCCCTCTGGGTGCTGGCCAAACGCTACAACACCACCACAAATCGGATCCAGCAATTAAACAACCTCAATTCAGTGAACCTGTACATCGGCCAGAAACTTAAAATCCCGGCCGGCAAAACCGCTGAGCGCAAAGCCTACCGGGTGAAAAAAGGCGATTCGCCCTATACCATTGCCAGGCGCCACGACATGAGCATGAACAAGTTTTTGCAAATCAATGAACTAAACCGGCATTCAAGGATTTACCCGGGCCAAACCCTTTACGTGGAATAAACCCGGCTTGCCACACGCCCCCGTAGCTCAGTGGATAGAGCAATGGATTCCTAATCCATGTGCCGCAGGTTCGATTCCTGCCGGGGGCACCAGTTTTCATGGATCATGCTTTTCAAATAATGCAATTTGTACAACTCCTGTACAACCTCAATGACTAACCACCCCTGCCCGTTGTCAGCCCGGCGGCCCCATAAAACCTGGGCCGATCACAGCCTTCTTTACAGAATAAGAAATTTACAATATAAAGCAAACGTGAACCAATTAATTCCACACGTAAGATTTTCAGCTGGGTCCCGGGAATTCATTCATGTCGCAAGTTTCCCAAACACAAACAATAAAAAGCTGGGCCGGGCATACCATATTCTTGTGCAGCAGACACACTGGCCGGGTCTGAAAAACAATGGAGACAAGGAGATTCCGCCACACAAGGAGACACAAAAACATGGCAGTAACGAAATCGCAAATCGCAAAACAGGTGCACGACATCGGTTTCAGCAAAAAGGCATCCACAGAGATTGTCGATACCCTTCTGGAAATCATAAAGGTCCGCCTGGAAAACGGCGAGGATGTTCTGGTTTCCGGATTTGGTAAATTCTGTGTAAAGGACAAGGCACCCAGGCGGGGCAGGAACCCGGCTACGGGTGATGCTTTGATGCTGGAGGGCCGGCGGGTGGTGACTTTCAAGTGTTCCGGAAAATTAAAGGCGCGAACAAACGGTAAAGAATAAGTCTGTCAGGATCCAGCCGGATCATAGCAGCAACCAACAGGTAACATCAGTTTCATTTACCTTTCCCGGGAGGCAGCGGACATGAATCAGATGAATCACACAACTGAAGCGCACGTGGGATCCAACGGAATCCGGATAGCCTATGATACTTTCGGCAATCCCGCTCATCGGCCGGTCGTACTCATACAGGGACTTAATATGCAGATGATTGCATGGGAGATTGACTTCTGTAAGGCCCTGGCAGAAAGGGGAAATTATGTGATACGGTTTGACAACCGGGATGTTGGGCACACCACCTGGTGCTCGGAAGCCGGCATCCCGGATCTTGGAGAACTCATGCAAAGTGCATTAGAGGGAAAACCCGTTAAACCGCCTTACACTTTAAAAGATATGGCGGCTGACACGGTTGGCCTTCTGGATGGACTGGAAATTGAAAAAGCCCATGTGGCAGGGGTTTCAATGGGCGGGATGATTGCTCAGACCATGGCGATTGATTATCCGCAACGAATTTCTTCCCTGACATCCATCATGTCCACCACTGGCAACCCGGCACTTCCGGGTCCAGCCCCCGAAGCACAGCAGGTTCTTTTGGCTCCCCCGCCTGCAGAGAGGGAGGCCTATATTGAATCAAGGGTGGAGCTCTGGCAGATTCTCAGCGGGCCAGGTGCCCAAATCGATTTGGAGCACATTCGCCGCCGGGAAGGCATGTTTTATGACCGGGGCATGAACCCTTCAGCACCCATCCGGCAGCTTGCCGCTATCATGGCATCCGGAAACCGACGGCCAATGCTTGAAAAAGTCAATATCCCGGCACTGGTTATTCATGGAGACATTGACCCTCTCTTGCCCATGGCCTACGGCGAAGATACGGCTGATGCGATTCCAGGGGCAAAATTAAAAATTATCAAAGGGATGGGCCATAACCTGGATACCTTGCCGCAGGTATGGGAAGAGGTGATAGGGGCAATACAGGAGCATATTGAATAAAAGCAGAGAGTGTGTGCAAAATGGACATAGCGGTTTAAAATGTCGTTTGTAATAATTCCGTATGACCGGTTGAGTCCGGAAACCCTTTATGGCGTTGTCGAAGAATTCGTAACACGGGATGGAACGGACTATGGTGAGCGGGAGGTCACTTTGGAAGTAAAGATTTCACAGATTATCAATCAATTGAAGTCAAACGAGGCTGTCATTGCCTTTGATCAGGAATCACAAAGCTGTAATATCGTAAAAAGTGATGACCCATCCTTGCCGGAACTGAGATAAGCCGGTTCGTATATTTTGCGGCAGATGATCGGGAGAGGGGATATATCGGCAATGTGCATCGGAATACGCAATTTGCTGGGAGAACCATGATATTGGTTGGTGGTCTATGCCGTACTTGAAAAAGAGCGTTCTGTCAGTTGCCACAATTTTTACAATAGTTTTCGCTATCCTTCCGTTTGCTAAAGCTGCGCCGGTAATCAATGGCAAAGTGTTTGGTGTCTCAGACGGCGATACCATCACTGTCCTGCAGGAACGCATCCAATACAAAATCCGTCTCTATGGAATTGATTGTCCAGAGTCTCACCAGGATTTCGGGACCAGAGCCAAACAATTTACATCAGAGCTTGTTTTCAAAAAACAGGTGCGGGTGGTCCAGAAAGACATGGACCGCTATGGGCGGGTGGTTGGCCTTGTTTTTGTGGATGGAACCTGTATCAATGATGATGCACACCAATCCTGCCTGGCACAGCGTTCAGCTGTTTTCCTTCCTTCCCATGCATTCCGGCATTTATGACGGCTTGTGCCTGGCCGTCCGAATCTGATGACTTCGTAAAACCAGTTTCCTCTCCATAGAAAATTTAAATTTGATTTGCAAAACCGATTTGCAGAATTAATAATGGGTATAAGATCAAAAAGTCAGAAAGCTTGGGAAGAATTTAAGGAATCCAAACAAGGAGATATTTGAATGCCAACAGAAGAGGAAGTCGGATGTGCACGGCCGACAGGCGGCCCGGTGGGTGAACCGGCTCAGGAAAAAGCCCCTGCAGGACAGGAATCATTTTCGACACAGGAGGTTAAAAAGATGGTGGAAGTCGGCAAGAAGGCGCCGGATTTTACAGCGCCTGCTTATTATCAGGGAAAGTTTGTTTCAGTGAATTTATCCGAATATCTGGGCAAATGGGTGGTTTTGTGCTTCTACCCGGGCGACTTCACCTTTGTCTGAGCGACCGAGATTTCGGCAGTTGCCGAAAAATACAAAGAGTTTCAGAACCTGGACGTCGAAGTCCTGTCCATGAGCATTGACAGCGTGTTCGTCCATAAGATGTGGAATGACAATGAACTTTCCAAAATGGTGGACGGCGGTGTGCCTTTCCCGATGCTCTCTGATGCCGGCGGCCGCGTCGGCAAGGTCTATGGGGTGTTTGACGAGGATGCCGGGGTCGAGGCCCGCGGCCGTTTCATCATCGACCCGGATGGGGTCATCCAGGGCTACGA
>JAGTVF010000372.1 GCA_018224315.1 Desulfobacterales bacterium
ATGGAGAAAACGTCAATGGAAAATGCCGATCACGGCGGAAAACAGAAAATCCCGGACCCTGTCATGCCCCCGGATTCCGGCCGCTCAGCAGACACGCAGCCGGCTTACGCCAACATCGGCCGTTACGGAGTGCTCGATATTGAAACCCAGAAAAGCGCCGAAGAAGTCGGCGGGTGGTCAAGGGCCGGTGAAATGGGCGTGAGCTGTGCGGTTCTCTATGACGCGCAAAAAGACGATTTTTCAGTTTACCGGGACTATGAAATCGCCGCACTCATGGATCATATCAACAGCCTGGATCTGGTGGTGGGCTTTAACATCAAGCGGTTTGACTACCTTGTGCTCTCCGGGTATGTGACGGTTTCCTGGAAGCGGATTCCCACCCTGGATATCCTCGAAGACGTCCATGGCCGCCTGGGCTACCGCCTGTCGCTGGATCATCTGGCGCGGGTCAGTCTCGGGGCACAGAAAAACGGTGACGGTCTGCAGGCCCTTAAATGGTGGAAGCAGGGACGCCTTGATGAAATCATCGAATACTGCAAAAAAGATGTGGAAATCACCCGGGACCTGTTTTTGTTCGGCCGCACAAACGGCTACCTTTTGTTTGAAAACAAGGCCGGCAGCCGTGTCCGCCTTCCGGTAAACTGGTAGGGTGTAAAAACCAATGCCGGACTTCAATTCCCCCCTGTTTTCGCGTTGCCTTTTATTGTAAATTTCCTTTGTTCGTGATATACTACTTTGTTTATGGTATTTGTGGCCAGTTATCGCCGGGGCTGAAAGGCACTCAGAGTCATATTTCGACACCAGTTTCCAAAATACCCGGCTCAATTTCGGACCTGTCAAAAACATACATTAAAAACGTTGTTTAGATAAATAAACTATGATAATTTAAAAAATATGATTTTTTATTCAAACCGGTTATCTGAAACATTCCAAGGAAATTAAAAATGCCCGACAAATCAACATTTGAACAATTACGAGAAGATGAAAGAGAAGTCCGCAAGCGTCTGATTATTGAAGCGGCAATGGAGTTGTTTGAGGAAAAGTCCTTTCATGAAATCGGCATGCGCGACATCGCATTAAAAGCCGGCGTTTCGGCAGCCTCCATATACCGTTATTTCCCGAGCCGGGATGATCTGTTTGTGGAAGCCCTGATCCGGGATATCAACAACATTGAAAAGCGGCTCAGGGGTCGGGTGGAAAACGGCGGCACCATGGAGGAACTGGCCATTGCCGTGGTGGATTATCTGGTTGAAAACGAGGCCACCTTTCAAATGATGGTTCATTTCATGATTCGCGGGGAGTTAAATCCCCAGGCGCTGAAAAAATTCAACAGCGTCCAGCGTTACTTTCTCAAGATGTTTTCCAACGTGGTGGAGCAGACCGAGGGCTCGGATCAGTTTCGTTTAAACGCCCAGGCTTTCTTTGCGTCCCTGGCCGGCGTGGTGCTGACCTACAGAAATTACCCGGGCCGCACTGCTGAAGAAAAACGAAAGGCCATTCACCGGCTGGCGCTGATGATCATGCATCAGGGGGAATTCAACGAGATGGAAACCGATTAAAAGCATCTTTGGTTCCGGAAGTATTCCAGGCCGTTCGGGCCTCGTGTTCGATCCGGTCCCGTTTTCCCGGGTAGCGCGGGGAGAAGTGAAACAGGGTAAACCGCTTCGCCCCGGCCCGGGCGGCAATCCGGCCCGCCGCAGCAGCCGTGAGATGCTTCTTGCGCCGGGCAAGATCGCGGTCTTCCTCCAGGAAGGCGGCTTCAATAAACAAGTGATCCGCATCCATGGCCAGATCAATCATTTTTTCCATGTTTTGTTCATGGCCTGCCGCATCGGTGATATAAGCGATTTTGTGCCCTTTTGTGACCATGGCCAGCCGGTCTGTTAGCTCCCGGAGGGAAAAACGGGTTTGTGCGCTCTCTGGCGCGTATTGCACCGGAATTTCAAACAGGCTCTCCGGGTCGGATTCGGCATATAACGCCTGTTTGAATGCATACAGCCAGGGGCCGGGCACCAGTCCCATATCCTGAAGCACTTCCTTTCTGATGTTGACGCTGAACCGCTCCTTTATTGCAAATCCCATGCACGCAATATCATGATCCAGAATGGCTGCTTCCACGGAAAACGACGATTCAGTGTGAATTGTCCGGGATTGAAGGTCTTGGGTGGCAAAATCTTTGGGCACAAACCGGCTGCTGCAGTCAAAGATGCAGCTGGCCAGTTCATTTCCGCGGATCTCGGTTGCGGTGATCCGAAGCGGGTTTTGGTAGTTTTCCACCAGGTTCCAGGTGTAGGCGGAAAGCCGTGCCGCCATTTTTTCGATAAATCCTTCCGGACCAAAGGCGTGCAATACTTTGTTTCTGCCCAGGCAGATGCGCAGGATCCGGTCAAAGCCGATAAAATGATCCATGTGCATATGGGTGATAAACACGTGGGTGATTTTCAGGATATCCCGGGGCGACAAGGCCGAAAGATCTCCTGCGTCAAGCAGCAGGGCCCGTTTTTCATAAAAAAACGGAACAAACAGGCCGGGATCGCCGGCCGGGTCATTGACCAGGCGGGGATTGAAAAGCGGCGGCATCAGGTCATGAGGTGGCGGATCACCGGGCGGTGGATGCAGGCATAGATCTCTTCATCAGAGCCGTAAATGTCGATGATATCCGGGTGCTTGATGAGCTGCTCGATCACAAAGGCGGTGATGTAGAGGGTCACCACGTGGGGGTTGGCCACCAGGTTGCGCATGGGGGCGATCTGGAAGTCAATGTCAAAATCATCTGCCCGGGACAGCTTTTCCAGGCAGTATTCCAGCTGCTCGCGCACCGCATGGGCGTTGTTGGTCTCCACCAGTCGGTTTTCCAGAAGCTTTGCGGAAATGGCATTAGCAAGGGCCCCGACCACTTCTCCCACAGCGTGGATGGCCCGGCGCCGCTCGTATTCTTTGGATGTCTCAATGCGGGAAATCAGGCGCGACTCCCCGCTGTTCTCCGGTCGAAATCGTTTGGACATAACCGATTCCTTTTTCTAAGGGGTTTTGAAAAAAACAATAGATTTGCATCATAAGGCCATACCCGCCGGATTTCAAGAAAAAACTCAGGAGTTCCGGACTTGCGGAGTTTCAGCGGTTTCTTCGATGATCAGCTGCAGATCCTTTTTGCCGTTGTAATGATTCCAGCGAATGCGGAAGGCAATCCAGTCAAGACACCGGGGCAGGGGCTGCTGGGGGTCAATGTTAAACCACACTGCCGGCAGTGTTTTTTTTGCCCTGGATTCGGGCTGACGCAGCATCAGCCGCAGGTGCCGGCCGCCAATGATTTTTGAGAAAACCACTTCCACGTCTTTTGCGGCAAACAACGGCTCCGGGTTTTTTTCCCCAAAAGGCTCCAGGCCGGCAAGTTCATCTGCAAGGGTTTCTGTGACGGCATCAAAGGAGATTTCGCAGTCCACCGGCAATTGGGCGGCAAATGCCGATTCCGGGCAGCAGTCGCGTATCCGGCCGGCAAATTGGGTGCAGAAATCCTGAAACTGACCGGGCCTTGCCGAAAGACCGGCGGCCATGGCATGACCGCCAAAATTTTCCAGATATCCGGAACACGCCGACAGATGCTCGTATAAGTCAATGCCGGGCCGGCTTCTGGCCGATCCCTTCATCATATCCTTACCTGCGGCAAACAGCACAACCGGCCGGCAGTACTTGTCTGCCAGCCGCGAGGCCACAATGCCGAGCACGCCGGGATGCCAGTTGGCATCCGCCAGAACCAGGGCCTTTTGATCCAGGATTTGCGGTGACTGCTGGAGATACAGTTCAATGCGGCGAAGAATCTGCGCCTCGACATTCTGGCGTTCGGCGTTTAAGTCGTTGACGTGTTTGGCAAGGGCGCCGGCCTTTTCTTCATCATCTGTTGTCAGCAGGTCCACGGCAATTCGGGCGTGGTCCATGCGGCCGGCGGCATTTAAGCGCGGCCCAATGCGAAATGCCAGATCCTCGGTTTCCAGGGCGGGTTTGGTGATGCCGCAGGCTTCCACAAGGGCCCGGATGCCGGGCCGCGGACTGTTGTTGAGGCTTTGTAAGCCGATTTTTGTGATAATCCGGTTTTCATGGATCAGGGGCACGATGTCGGCAATGGTGCCAAGGGCCACCAGATCACAGATTTCCTTTAAATTGGGCTCAGCAATTGTTTTGAAAAAATCCTTTTCCCGCAGAAATTTGCGAAGCCCCAAAAGCAGGGCAAAGGCCACGCCCACCCCGGCCAGGTGCTCCAGGCCCGCAGTGCAGTCGCTTCTTTTGGGGTTGATCACCGCACATGCCGGGGGGATGTCATCCATGTCGTGATGGTCTGTGACAATGACATCAATGCCGGCTTCATTGGCCCGAACCACGGCCGGGCTGCTTGCAGCGCCGCAGTCCACGGTCACGATCAGTTCCGCGCCCAAAGGCACGGCCACCTCGTCGATGTGTTCCGGCTTTAACCCGTATCCCTCATCAATTCTGTGGGGGATGTGGAAATGCACGTCCGCGCCGGCCCGGCCCAGAAAATCCACCATGATGGTTGTGGCGGTAATGCCGTCCACGTCATAGTCGCCGAATACCAGGATGCGCTGGTTTTCAAAAACAGCCTCAGCCAGGCGCAAAACCGCCGTATCCAGGTCTTTTAACGAAAACAGGGACTCAATATCGGCAAGTGAGGGGTTTAAAAACCGCGCGGCTTTTTCATCCGAATCCATTTTCCGGTTGACCAGCACCGCGGCGGTCACCGGGTGGCACCCCAGACGGCGGCAGAGCATGCGCACCAGGCGCTGATCAGGCTGTGCAATGACCCATGTCTTATCCATGCCGCCGGTATAACGCACCCGGTTTTATATTGCAAAGTGAAAAACGCAAGTGCTATGATTGATCTCAAATGACAGCGCATCCCGGCATATACCGCACCACAACCCGGCATTTGAAAGTCGAGCGCCGGGATATCTGTTTTCTCAAGTTCATATTCGAAGCCTATGAAGGCATTGCCGTGCTTGAAACCATAAACGGCCGGTCCGGCCATGTGGCCCTGCACACCGCCCCGGGCTGCGAGGACATGGTGGCCGGCATCCTCATGGACCTGGCCCGGCAATGCCGGATGGAAGATATCAATGGAACACAAACGCAGGAATAATGCAGCAATGGCCCGGCAAGAAACCAGGCATGTAATGATTCAGACCCTGGGCTGCCAGATGAATGTCTATGATTCCGAAAAAATGGAACAGACCCTGGCTGAACTGGGGTATGAATCCGTGGATTCGCCCTGGAAGGCGGACCTGGTGATTGTCAACACCTGCGCCATCCGGGAAAAGGCCGAGCAGAAGGCATATAGCTTTCTGGGCCGGACGGCGCGTCTGAAAAGAAAAAAACCGGACCTGATCATCGGCGTGGGCGGGTGTGTGGCCCAGCAGGAAGGTGAAAAGATCCTCAAGCAGATGCCCTACCTTGATTTTGTGTTCGGGACCCACGCTATCGGCCGGCTGGCCGGAATTG
>JAGTVF010000373.1 GCA_018224315.1 Desulfobacterales bacterium
GGCGCTCTTCATCCTCCTTGCGAAAAATAAAATGCATGGAAAGACCCACAATGACGGCAAAAAATATGGCGCCAATGGCCCTTGCAAGGCCCAGCTGCCAGCCCAGCACCCGGGCGGTGAAAACAATAGCCAGAACATTGATGGCCGGGCCGGAATACAGAAACGCAGTGGCAGGCCCAATGCCCGCGCCCCGGGAGTAGATGCCGGCAAACAGCGGCAGCACCGTGCAGGAACACACGGCCAGGATTGTGCCCGAGACCGAAGCTACGGAATAAGAAAGACATTTGTTTGCCTGGGCGCCGAAATATTTCAGCACAGATGCCTGGGAGACAAACACGGCAATGGCCCCGGCAATGAAAAAGGCCGGGATCAGGCAGGTCAGTACGTGTTCCCGGGCATATTCCTGAAGCATCATAAAGGCTTCCAGGCCGGACTGGCGTATGATTTCATGGTTCCAGGGCATGTAATAGGCCACCAGGAAAAAGATCACAAGCAGCAGGAGTTTGTAGCGTTCCTTGAGATTCATTGTATTTCCCCCTGATTTGTATGGTTATGAATATATATCGTTATATTGGAATATATGAATAAATAAGAGATTGTCAACAGGGCCGTGCAAAAAGCAGCCTGATAGATTCATAACATATTGTTTTTAAACAACTTACGAATCCATCAGGCTTCTTTCTGAAAAGCCATTTTTTTTATCCGCAGCAGCAGCCCCCACCACCTCCGGGCATGCGGGGGTTGGAACCGGAAAAGGTTTTGTCCCAGGAGTCGGGCTTAAAAATCGTGTTTTTCACAGCCTGCTTGACAATATCCAGGTCTTCGGCATCCAGGTTGAAGTCCTTGTTTTTCTCGATGCCGTATTCGGTTATCACCAGATGTTTGTGGCGGGGCAGCGGCACCCCCGCACCCTGCAGTGTGGCTTTGCCGCAGCCGATTTCGCAGCCGTCTATGACGATCACGGATTCAGCGTCTTTGGCCGACTGGACAAAGCCGGAGATGCGGCCGCCGATGCCGGCCAGGCAGAATATTTTGCCAGATCCCTCCGTGGTCAGCTCAACTGCGGCCCGGTTGGCCAGCTGTCCCACGTTGGAGCCGCCCGAGCAGGGCAGCAGCATGGTTGTTGTGCCTGTTGTTTCACAGCAGTTTTCAGTCATTTTTTGCCTCCTTTTTATCGTAAGCTTTTTTCAGTATTTCAAGCGGATGAAACACCGGGATCTCCGGCATCAGGTGCCGGAACTGAAGCCGGCAGCTCAGGCAATCGGTGACAATGGCCTCAGGGGCGGCGGCCCTGATTTTTTCGGCCAGGCGCCGGCCGAGCCGGATGGATTTTTCATGGAAACCTTCCTTGAATCCGAGACTGCCGCCCATGCCGCAGCAGTCCATGGCCCCGCCCACGCGAGAAAGTTCAAGCCCGGGAATCAGTGCAAGCAGGTTTTCATAGGGGCTGCCGATGTTTTGCTCCCGCTGGTGGCAGGGAGCAAAATACATCATCCGGCCGCTGATGCGCCCCGGGTTTGGGTCCAGCCGGCCCTGCTGGTGCAGGGATTCCATGTACTGACCCGTATCCGATATTTTTTCGGAGAGTTTAATGCGGGCCAGGGGATCGATGCCGGAAAAATACGGGTTGTCCTTTAGGATTTTTCCGTACATGGATTTTTGAAGAGAAGTGTAGCCGCCTTTTCCGGGCCTTGAATCGGGAATTCGGATTTCATCGGTCCCGGCATTGACGGCTTTCTGGTAGGCATCGGAATAAACCGCACCTTCTTTGAGCAATACTTTCATGAAAAATCCGCAAGTCGGACAGGAGCATACCGGATCACAGCCCAAAGCGGCTGCATCCAGAAGGCTTTTCAGGTTTTTTTTCACCCGCCTGTCTGTCCGTTTTTTTTCTCCTTCCAGCAGGGTGGGCATGCCGCAGCATCGCTGGGGCGGCACATATACCCCAATGTCGTTGTGTTCCAGCACGGCAACGGCGGCCCGGGCCACTTCGGGAAACAGATAGGCGGCTGTGCAGCCGGCAAAATAAGCGATTTTCGGCTGGCGGCCGGGATTGCGGTTCAATCCTTTCCGGGCCGCCCAGGAGAAAAAATTTTCTTTCGGAATTCCGGGCAGTTTCCGGTCACGGGCAATGCCTGCCATGCGTTTGACTGTTTGGGCCGCTCCGGGGACCCTGAACAGGGTGTTAAAAAATCCAGGAAAGCGGCAGCCCCAGCGGCCGGCTGTTTCCACGTCCGAGAGCAGGCGGGCGCTTAAGGGCAAGCCTTTTTCCCGGACCCGGGCGATCTTGGCGCCGATAATGCCGGCGCGAATGTCGGAACACGGGCAAAGTCCGCAAAGTGTGCACATGTCTGCCAGCCGGTGCAGATCTTTTTCCGCCGCCGGCAGCCCGGCCTGTTTTTCCCTGTCATAAAGCCTGTAGAGCTCCGGGAAAAACAGGCAGCTTTCATCCATCAGAAAGCGGCAGGTGTCGCAGTCCGCACATGCTTCCACCACCTGCCGGATCAGTGTGGAGGATGATTTCTGCTCCTGGTCTGCTTCCTGGTTCAAGGTGGTTTAAATCCCTGTTTTTTTTAGGGGCAGAAACACGGTACGCACCAGCAGGTAGGCCGACAACACCAAAAAGAAAAGATCCCGGATCACGGTCCATATGCCGGCCGGACCGTGGACGGCCTCCGTGCTAAAACAGCCGCAGTGGACGTCTAACCCCCGGATCTGGTTAAACACCAGGGCGGCGGTGAAAACACACATGAGCAGGGCGCACACCAGTGCGGCGCCGGGCTGCCATATCCCGGTGATCAGGCACAGGCCCGCCACCATTTCAATCCACGGCAGGGCCAGGGCCACGGCGTTGACCGCGAAATCGGGCAGAATCTGGTAATTGTAAACGGCTTCGGCAAATGCCTGCGGATTGAGGATCTTGTCATAGCTGGCATACAAAAACACCGCGCCCATCAGGATCCTTGCGATCACAAAGCCGGTTTTTTCAGTTTGTTTCAGAATCGATCTGCTCATTGTCTGAGTCCCTGTTCTGCGTGGGCAAGCCCGCCTCCTGCCAGACAGTCCATCCGTTTACCAGCACCCGGGCGCCTTCAAAGCCCATTTCGTTTAAAAACAGCGCCAGATCGTGGCTGAGTTCGCAGTTTTCCCCGTCGCAGTAACAAATGAGAGTTTCGGCTGTCTCCAGGTGGTCTGCGGCTTCCATGAACCGCTCATGCACCTGCTGCCATGGAAGGCTTACAGCACCCTTGATATGACCTTGTTCATACTGCTCCTCCGGCCGCGCATCCACGAATACGGCCGTGCCTTTTGCATACATCCGGCTGGCTTCTGTAAGGCCGACCACCATGCTTTGCCCGGAAGCATCTGAAAAACGGGAATCCGCAGACCAGTCGTCCGCAAACGGGATGCTGTCCTGGCGCAAAAGATTTGTGAAGACAGCCAAAATGCATGCAACGGCAATAATTCCGATGGTTTGTCGGATTGTGAGAGTCATTGTGTGCCGGGGCTTCATTGCGGCATTGGCCTACAGGTCTTTGTACTGTTCCGGAGGTTTGACACCCAGGTCTGACAGATTGCGGATAATGGTTTTTTTGTCCATAAAACCCGTGTGGCGACGGACTTCCTCGCCTTTTTCATTGAAAAAAATCTGGGTGGGAATGGCCCGGATCCCGTATTTTTCTGCCTGCTCCCGGTTTTTCCACACATCGATGAAGAGGATTTCCGCCCGTCCTTCATAGGATTGTTTCAGCTCTTCCAGGATCGGGGCCATCATTTTGCACGGCCGGCACTGGTCTGCGCCCAGATCCAGCATGGTGACCTCGCCGGGTGCCGGCGATGCGGCCGCGGCCTGCTGTGAAGCGGGTCCGGAACTGGATTGCGTTCCATTGCCGGTTTGAAGCACTCCCCAGACAGAAGCTGCAGCAAGAAGTACTGCGGCAGCGATAATGGTCATTTTTGTTTTAGATCTCATGGGTATCCTGTTTTTTTTAGTCTTTTTACCCGGATTTTCCCGCCCTGGGTGCAGGTTCTGTATCTCGGGCCATGGGCACCCAAAAAACCGGTATAGGGCTGTGTCTGAGCAGGTCTTTAGCTGAATCCCCTGAGAAAGCGGTTTCAATGAGCCCGTAATCGTGCCGGCCCATTACCAGGACATCGTATTTTCCGGTTTTGGCATGATTTAAGACCATCTCCCGGGGCCGGCCGAAATCCACAATCACATCGGCAAGGGAAAACCGGCACTCCGGAAGCTGACAGCCGAGCTCGTCGCACATTTGCCCCAGGCGTTCTTTTATCTCTTCAGTGATCTGCGCCCGGCTTTTGTCCTTTACCTCCTCTTTGCTGCTGTAGCCCAGAAAAGCCTGGATCAGCAGTTCTGCATTGGGAGAAGCCTCCTTTATGACATGCACGACTGTAAGTGATGCTTCCAGGGCGTTTGCCAGGGCCACGGCATACCCCATGGCCCTGCGGGCCCCGTCGGAAAGGTCGGTTGCATAAAGTATATGATTGATGCGTGGCACCATATCAGAATCCTTATTCAAAGGTAAATCCCGCAAGATAGGCGTCGAGCCTTTCCTTGTTTTCCGGGTTTAGCTCCGGGCAGTCGTCTGCTCCGCGACCGCCGTCGGCCGCCTGGGCGGCAAAGACCATGCAGGTGGCAAGGCCGCATTGTCTGCAGTTGGTTTTGGGCAGCATCTTTAAGATCTCGAAAACCTGTGGTTTCTTGCGGCCTTCCTCACTGGGGGTGATGGTGTCTTTTTCCGCCCAGACCCGGTTGATTTCATTTTTGAGCCATTGCAGGATTTTTTCTGCTTCTGCTTCGTCCTGCAGGGCGTTAATGGCGATTTCGGTGCCCCC
>JAGTVF010000374.1 GCA_018224315.1 Desulfobacterales bacterium
AAACGGATCAAAGGGATCAAAGGCCCCCGGATGCCCCTGGCGGGCCCCGCCTTGTACGGCAGCGACATCAATGCCATTGAAAAGTGGATCCCGGCGGGCGCACCAGGGCCGGACAGCTAAGCCGTCAGGGGCCGGCACGCAGCCGTTATCCCGCCGCGGCCATCACTTCTTCGGGAATATCGGCATTGGTGTGCACCCGCTGCACATCATCGTTGTCATCCAGGGCATTCATGAGTTTGAGCATCTTCTCCGCGTCCGTGCCCTCAAGGCTCACCGTGGTCTGGGGCAGCATGGTGACCTCGGCCTCATCTCCGTAGGGGATTTGGGCGGCATCCAGAGCGGCCTTGACATCTTCAAACGCATCCGGCGGGGTGATGACTTCAAAGACCCCTTCCTCGTCGCGAATATCCTCGGCCCCGGCCTCCAGGGCCGCCTCCATTAGGACGTCTTCTTCTGCATCACTTTTGTTGACCGGGATCCAGCCCTTTTTGTCAAACATCCAGGACACGCACCCGTTTTCCCCGAGGTTGCCGCCGTGCTTGCTGAAAAGATGGCGGATATCGGCCACGGTGCGGTTTTTGTTGTCCGACAAAGACTCCACGTACACGGCCGCGCCGCCGGGGCCGTAGCCCTCGTAGACGGTTTCTTCGTAATTGACCCCTTCGAGTTCGCCGGTGCCCTTTTTGATGGCCCGGTCAATATTGTCCTTGGGCAGATTGTTCTGCTTGGCCTTTTCCAGCACAGTGCGCAGCCGCGGGTTGGCGTCCGGGTCACCCCCGCCCAGGCGGGCGGCCACGATGATTTCCTTGACCAGCTTGGTAAAAATCTTGCCCCGCTTGGCATCCTCGGCGCCTTTTTTATGCTTGATGTTTGCCCATTTGCTGTGTCCTGCCATCTGTTTCCTCCTGTTTCCGGCCCTTGCCGATCACGTAAATTTCCCTGCTGTCTTTGCGGCAGCTGGCCGGCTTAAATATCTTCATCATCTCAAACCGGTCCCGGACCGCGTCACAAAACGTCTTGAAATCCGGGCCCTGAAATATCTTGCACACAAACGCCCCGCCCGGCCGCAGCGCCCTGTCAGAAATATAGAGCGCCATTTCACACAACTGATGGGAGCGCGCGGCATCCACATCACTGCGGCCTGTGGTGGAAGGCGCCATATCGCTTAACACCGCATCCACGCCTTCGTCAATAATTTGCCAGACGTCCGGGGCCATTTCATTGATATCGGCCTGAAATACGCACGCATTGGCCGGCAGATCCATGTCCACGGCCTTTAGATCCACGCCGATGACCCTGCCGGACTCCCCGGTTGTCTCCGCAGCATACAAAAGCCAGGAACCCGGCGCACAACCCAGATCCAGCACCACCTGGCCGGGCCGGATCAGATTGTGCTTTTTCTGGAGCTCCTTTAGCTTGTATACCGACCGGGCCGGAAAATGCTCTTTTTTGGCCTTCTGTGCATAAAAATCCGGCCGTGCGCGAACATTTCCGGAATTTTTTGTTTTTTTTCGTTTCATATAGAAAATCAACCACCGGGTCAAGCCGGTTTGCGGCACTCATTACCCGGGATTTAAAAAAGGATATCCATTATCTCTGACAGCCGCCGGATGCCCATAAGCTCGATGCCGCCTGCGCCCTTGACCTGCTTTAAACTGTTTTTGGGTACAATGCAGCGGGTAAATCCCATTTTTTCCACCTCGGCGATCCGGGCCGGCAGATGGGAAATGCCCCGGACCTCGCCGGTGAGCCCCACTTCACCGAGCAGAAGCGTGCCGTCGGCAACCGGCCGGTCCAGAAAACTGGAGGCCACCGCCGAAATAATGCCCAGATCCACGGCCGGCTCTGATACCCGCACCCCGCCGGCCACGTTCATGAAAATATCCTGGCCGGCCACGTTCAAACCCAGTTTTTTCTCCATGACCGCCACCAGCAGCGATACCCGGTTGTAATCCAGGCCCAGCACCGTGCGCCTGGGGGTGCCGTAACCCGATCCGCTGATCAGGGCCTGGAGTTCCACCAAAATGGGCCGGGTACCCTCCATGCAGGCGGTCACCACAGAGCCCGGGGCGTTTTTGGCCCGCTCGGACAAAAACACCGCAGAGGGATTGGGCACCTGCTCCAGGCCGGATTCTTTCATTTCAAACACACCGATTTCATTGGTGGAGCCAAACCGGTTTTTCACCGCCCGCAGAATGCGAAACACGTGGTTCTGATCGCCCTCAAAATACAGCACCGTATCCACCATGTGCTCCATGATCCGGGGGCCGGCAATGGCGCCCTCCTTGGTGACATGGCCGATCAAAAACGCCGGTATTCCGGTCTGCTTGGCCATGACCATCAGCTTCATGGTGGCCTCGCGCACCTGGGTGACACTGCCCGGGGCAGAGGCGGCATCCTTTGAAAACATGGTCTGAATGGAGTCAATGACCAGGGCGTCGGGCTTCTGGTCATGGACCATGTCAATGACCGCATCCACATCGATTTCAGATACCACGTACATGCCCGGGGCCTGAGAGGCCAGGCGGCGGCTGCGCATCTTGAGCTGGCGGGTGGACTCTTCGCCGGAGACATAAAGCACCCGGCGCTTTTCCCGGGCCAGGTGCTGGAGGACCTGCAGCACAAGGGTGGACTTGCCGATACCGGGATCTCCGCCGATTAACACCAGGCTGCCGGCGATAATCCCGCCGCCCAGAACCCGGTCAAACTCATCCACCCCGGTGCAAATCCGCTCCTCGCCTTCCATGGCAACGGAATCAATGAGCACGGGCTCGGGCCTGCTGGCCAGGGCCTTTCGGCCGGCCGAGGCCGGCCCGGAAGGGGCACTCTGCTCCACCATGCTGTCCCACTGACCGCAGTCCGGACAGCGGCCCATCCACTTGGGGCTCTGATGCCCGCAGGCCTGGCACCAGTAAATAATCCGGTTGTTTTTTTTCATATTCCGCAGATGGCCGTAAAACGCCTGGGCGTATAAGATTGACAGTTCGGCGCCCGTCATGGCACATATACAAATGACAACCATTGACGCCGGTTTGAGAGACTATAATATGCACCCCGGACAAAATCAAACCTTTTCACCCGGTTAGGCGGCCAGACAAATGATGGATTATCACGTTCACACCCGGCTTTGCAACCATGCCAGCGGGGACATGGCCCAATACGTGGCCTGCGCCGTGGACCGGGGGCTTTCGGAAATCGGTTTTCTGGAGCACCTGACCCTGCACGAGCAGGGCCGCCATTTGTCCATGACCCCCATGGACATTCCCCTTTATTATTATGCCGCACGCCGCCTGCAGGCTGCGGTAAAGGGGCAGATCCGCATCCGGGTGGGCCTGGAGGTGGATTTCACCCCGGATCTGACCGCACAGGCACAGGAAATAGCAGAGTGCTTTGACTTTGACATGATCGGCGGATCCGTTCATTTTATTGAAAACCGCAACCTGGTCAGTTCCCGGGCCGGTCAGAACCCGGGGAAACAAACCGATCCGGACCTGTTTGACCGATACCTGGACCTGCTCGACCAGATGGCGGATTGCCCGTTTATCGACATCGTATGCCACCTGGACGTGATCCGGAAATTCGGGGCCCGGCCCGGGGAAAATTTTTACAGGAAACTCGATCCAATCCTGGACAAGATCGCCGCCCAGGGCAAAACCGTGGAGATCAACACCAGCGGCCTGCATCATCGAACCGCCCACATCTACCCGGACGCACAAATTCTGGCCAAATGCCGGGACAAAAACATTGCCGTGTGCCTGGGCTCGGACGCCCACCGGCCCGAACAGGTAGGCCGGGACTTTGACGCCGCCCTGGCACAGCTCACAGATGCCGGCTACACCCACGTGGCGGCCTTTGACCGCAAAACCCGCCGGCAAATACCCCTGGCCCGAATAACCGGAGGGGTCAACACTGTTTTTGAAATTTCGAAAAAACCCGAGGAATCAATATGAACCTGGCAGCAATCGGCACGTTTCTGATCATCAGCATCCCGTTTTTCCTGCTCACCGTGTGGGCGCTGGTGGATGTATCGTTGAAAACCTTTCCCGGCAAAGGCGAAAAAGTCCTTTGGTGGATCATTGCCATCACCCCGTTTGCGGGCTGGCTGATTTACCTGGCAATCGGCTTTCGCCGGGGTGTTAAACAAAACCCTGCAGCATGAAATTCTATTTGACAAAAACCGCAAACACCCCTAATATTGCAAAACTTAACCGGCCGGGGACAATAATCAAAACCGCCGGCTTACCCAGCACATCACCCACCCATGGCCCCATCGTCTAGCGGTCCAGGACGCCGGCCTCTCACGCCGGAAACACGGGTTCGAGTCCCGTTGGGGTCACCATTTTAGCTTTAGTACTTTCAGAGAGTCACAAAAATTAATCGATATAATTACACACACTTTTTAAACACGTATGTGAACCGCCGCGTAGGCGGCTTAACAATTTGATATCAATGATAAAATCAAAAGCAAAGTGTGCTCTGCTTTTCCTGTGACATGCCCGTCACCTTTTGATGACGGGATAAAGACACTCATGTTTGGCGGGTACTTTTAAATGGATGCAGGAGGATGAAGTCAAGGGGTTTTTTTGGAGTTGTCATTATGGCCTCCGGATCTTCCGGTGACAAACACCGTGACAAGGCCGACCAAGGTTGCGCCACCGATTATGGCAGCGGCGGTTTCTGCTCCAAAATAGGCACATGTCGTCGCCGCTGAAAAAGCAACCACCACCGTGGCCATGGCCAGGTACTGACCGCGTTTATTTTCGCGGCTTTTCAACTCAATGGCGAACCGCTCCATTTCTTTTTGATGGGCGGACTCCCCTTCGGCCATCACCATGATTCTTTCAGCAGCACCGGGAAGAACATCTTCGTAGCCGCCCAGCAGTTCCGGGGGCGGCATGGGGCCCGAAAACTGCTGCGCTGCGATGATTTGCTTGTGGTTTTGTTGCTGATTTATACTGGGAGAGGATTTTTTCTTATCCGGGGGGTTATTTTTTTGTCTTTTGCTCATTGGAAAAGCGATCCACTGCGGTCCGGATATTTTTGCCAACGCGGGTAAAATGCCCCTCTATCCTTTTGGACGCATTCTGCCGGGGTACATATTGTCTGTAATTGGTTGCGGGCGCAAAGTCCAGAAGACTGCCGGCACCCCGAAGTATGTTTTTCATTTTTTCCGTCATGGTGTCCACCTTTCCTTTCTAAGGAAATATTGTACCAGCCATGGCAATTTGTCAAGTGCCATGGCGGATTTTATAGAGAAGGCTATAATAGTAATTGCAAACAGATACGATTGTCAAGAAACGATTCAATAAGGGGGTTTTTATAATTTTTCAAGAGTGCCGGGGATGTCTGTGTTTTCGCTTAGCTTCGGGAATTTACCCGCTGCGTGGATGCTGGCTGTGCCGGGGCCGCGTTCAA
>JAGTVF010000375.1 GCA_018224315.1 Desulfobacterales bacterium
GCCAATCTGAAAAAACAGGAACCGGATACCGGGGTCCAATGAAGTACCTGTCCTTTAAAATGATCATCCTGTGCATTCTGCTGCCGCCGCTTTTGTACATGGCCACGGTATCCGCACTGGAAGGTTATTTCACCGGTCATTACGAGAAAGCCGTCAGCAACATCTATCTCTCTGAGATGAATGCCGTGCTGGCCGGCTCCGTGCATTTGTCTGATGCAATCAATGATTCGGTTTCATCTTATATTGACAACAACCGCCTTATCCGCATGGGCGTCAAAGTCGATGTCACGGTGGCCACAAACCGTGGAACGATTCTGTATCCACCCGTTTTTCAGGATGAAATAGACGAATCCATGGGCTCAGATGCCACAAAGATCGCGCAGCAGAATTTTCAAATGCTGGACAGGGGACTTTCCCTGGAGGTGGAAGCCACCATTGAGCCGCTTTCCATCTTTTCCGGGGCCGTGCTTATGCTTTATATCCTGCTTTTTGGCGGCGGCCTGTATGTGAATTACCGGATGGCTCTGACCAGAATCCGGCAGGAAGACCAGGAAAAGGCCGATGAACTCGAACGCCTGCACAACCTGGAAAACGAGTATGCCCGGCAAGTGGACAAGCTTGACGCTGAGCGCCAAAGCCTGATGAACGAATATGCGGAACTCAAACAATCTTTGGATGCTCAGCGCCGGGAAGCCGAGCAAAATGAAGAAGACATGTTCGAGGAAATCGAGGACCTGGAAAATCGTCTTTCCCAAAACCTTTCAGAACAGCAGCAGCAGCAGGATGAAATCCTGCGGCTCCAGCAACAGATCGAAGAGCTCGATAGGCTTCGGGAAAACGTGGACCGTCAGAAAGAAAAGGAAGCCGAACGGCTGGGCAAACGATTTAAAGCTCTTTACAAGCAGGTGGAAATGTATGACCGGGCTTTGCGGGGAATGACCGAACTCACTGAGGACATGGCCCTGAAAGCCGAAGAGATCATCCACCAGTTAAACAATGATTCCTCAATGGTGACGGTCAAGCGCAAGGTGTTTAACAAAAAGGGCAAGGCCACGGTTTTTGAAGTGGTTTTTGCCTACAATGGCCGGCTTTATTTCAGCAAAACCGAAGCCAACCATATCCATGTGCTGGCAGTGGGCACAAAAAACACCCAGAACCGCGATCTGGCATACGTGGACCGCATGGCCTCCTGAAAAACCCTATCCCTTTTCCTTGTACCCGCAGCCTTTCTGCGCGCATTTAATGACCCGGCCCTCCTTTTTGGTCTCCTTTTCCACAAGATAGGGCGCAGCGCATTGCGGACACTGGCGATCCACCGGCTTGTCCCACAGGGCAAAGGTGCAGTCCGGATAACGGCTGCAGCCGTAAAAAATCTTGCCCCGCCGGGATTTGCGCTCCATGATTTCACCAGTGCATCCCTCCTCCGGGCAGGATACGCCGGTGGAGGTTGCCGGGCCGCCGGAGTGAAGCGACCGGGTATGTTTGCATTCCGGATAGCCGCTGCAGGCGAGAAACTCTCCGTACCGCCCCTGCTTGACCACCATGGGCCGGCTGCACTTTTCACAAACTTCCCCATCGGTTTCGATTTCCGCTGGCTCCACCGGCTCAATGCCGCCTTTTTCCGTGCGCGTGTAATTGCGCGACCAGGTGCAGTCCGGATAACCCTCGCAGGCCAGGAAAGGCCCGTTTTTGCCCACCTTGATGCGCGCTTCCTTGCCGCATTCCGGACACTTAAACCCAGTGGGCAGCCCCAGGCCCTTAACGCTGAGCATGTTTTCTGCAGCCGAAAGCAGCCGTTGCTCAAACAACTCGTAGAACTGCTGCAGAAGCGCCCGGGCTTCCTGCTCATCGGATTCCACCTTGTCCAGATCGTTTTCCAGCTTGGCCGTGAAGTCCACGTTCAAAATATCCGGAAAATTCTCCACCAGCAGATCCGTGATGATAAAACCCAGCTCAGTGGGATGGAAATAGCCCTTGAGCAGTTCCACGTATCCCTTTTCCCGGATGGTGCTTAGAATCGCAGCATAAGTACTGGGCCGTCCGATGCCGTTTTCTTCAAGCTCCTTTACCAGGGTGGCCTCGGAAAACCGCGGCGGCGGAGCAGTAAAATGCTGTTTGGGCTCAAGCTTCTGAAGGGCCAGGTTTTCTTTTTCCGCCATCTCGGGCAGCTGGCTTTTTTCCTTGTTGCTCTCTGCCGCCTCGGTGTCGTCTGCGGACTGATACAGGGCCAGAAAGCCCGGAAACTTCACTGTGGAGCCCGAAGCAGTGAGCTGGTATCCGGCAGCAGCAATGGCAATGCTTTTCTGGTCAATTAAGGCCTCGGCCATCTGGGAGGCCACAAAACGCTGCCAGATCAACTGATACAGGGCCAGCTGATCTTTGGACAAAAATTTTGAAATCTTTTCCGGGGTGTTAAACACCGAGGTGGGCCGGATGGCCTCATGGGCATCCTGGGTCCGGTTCTTGTTGGCGAAAAAGCGCGGTTTGGACAGGGCATAATCCTTGCCGTGGCGCTGTAAAATCAGATCCTTTGCCTCGCCTGCGGCTTCTGCCGATATCCGGGTGGAGTCGGTCCGCATGTAGGTAATCAGACCCACGGTCTCGCCGCCCAGGTCCACGCCCTCATAGAGCTGCTGGGCCACGGTCATGGTTTTTTTGGCCGAGAAGCGAAGCTTGCGGATGGCCTCCTGCTGGAGCTTGCTGGTGGTAAACGGGGGATACGGCCGGCGGCGGACAGTCTTTTTGGTGATCTTGTCCACCAGGAAATCGGCATCTGCCAGGGCATCGCGGATCTGCATGGCAGTGGTTTCATCCGGGATGGAAATTTTTTTGCCCTTGTGTTTGGCCAGTTTGGCTTCAAACTCCGGGGGATTGGATGCCTTTAAGCGGGCGGTGATTGACCAGTATTCTTCGGGCTCAAAAGCCTGGATGGCCCGCTCGCGTTCACAGATCATGCGAACGGCCACGGACTGAACCCGCCCGGCACTCAAGCCGTATTTCACCTTTTTCCACAAGATCGGCGAAATTTGATATCCCACCAGCCGGTCTAAAATCCGGCGGGTCTGCTGGGCTTTGTAGCGGTTCTCGTTTAAGGCTTCAGGACGGGAAAGCGCCTGTTTTACCGCATTTTTGGTCAACTCATGGAACAACACCCGGTGAAACTGCCGCCCCTTTTTCTTGAGCACTTCAGCGGCGTGCCAGGCAATGGCCTCGCCCTCCCGGTCCGGGTCCGGGGCCAGGTAGATGTCGGTGGCATCGCCGGCCGCGGTTTTCAGGGCCTTGATCACCTTTTGTTTGCCGGGGATGGTTACGTATTTGGGATTAAAGCCCTGCTCCACGTCAATACCCAGTTCCTTGGCAGGCAAATCCTTGATGTGGCCCACGGTGGAGGCCACGTTATACTGGTCACCCAGATACTTCTTGATGGTTTTCACCTTGGTCGGGGATTCGACAATCACCAGAGGTTTGCTCACGTTTCAACTCCACGGGTACAAAAATATTTTCCGGGCATCTGTGTAACAATGCCCTTTAATTCAAGGTTTAACAGCACAGAGAGCAAATGGCCGGCATCCATGGCCAGCTCCCGGGCCAATTCATCAATATGGGCCGGATACGGATCAAGCGCATGGTATACCCGGGCTTGTTCGGCTGTCAAGTCCGGGGCCTGGCTTCGGCTCTCCGGATCGCGGAGATCCCCATCGCAGCTGCTTTTGGCCGACAGCAGCAGCGGGGCGATTTCCTCGATCACGTCCTGGGCCCGCTCCACGAGCTTGGCTCCCTGTTTGAGCAGATTATGGGCCCCGGAACTCTTATAGGAATTGATATTTCCCGGTACGGCAAACACTTCCCTGTTCTGCTCTGCAGCCAGCCGGGCGGTGATCAGCGATCCGCTTTTTTGGGCCGCCTCCACCACCACCGTGCCCAAACACATCCCGGAAATGATCCGGTTGCGGGCCGGAAAGTTGTAGCTGTTTGGCGGATCATCCACAGGTCGTTCGGATACAATAGTGCCTTGCCTGGAAATGTCAAAAAAGAGTTTCCGGTTTTCCGGCGGGTAAATCACAGAAAGGCCGCTTCCGAGCACTGCAACGGTGCTTCCCCCGGCATCCAGGGCGCCCTGATGAGCAGCCGTATCAATGCCCCGGGCCATCCCGCTGACAATGGTCAATCCCATGTCCGCCAGATCTGCGCTCAGCCGGCGGGCCATGGAAAAACCGTAGCGGGTTGGATTGCGCGTGCCCACAACGGCAATGGCCGGTTCCGGATCCAGGGGACGGCCAAATGTGTACAAATAGGGGGGCGGGTCGCTGATCCGGGCAAGGCGCCAGGGATACTGGGCGTGATCGGCTGCAATGATTTCATATCCGCGCTTTTGGCAGCGGGCAATCTCCTGCTTCGCCTGCTGGCGGCTGCCGCCCTCCAGCACTGCCCGGACACTTTTTGCGCCCATTCCCTCAACCTGCATCAGGCAGGATTCATCTGCGCAAAAAACCTTTTCCGGTGATCCGAAGCGCTCCACCAGACGATTGCAGATCCGGGGGCCCACGCCCGGGGCCTGCCGCAACGCGATCCATGCACAAAGATGATCTTGATTGTCCCCGGCTTCCATCACATATCCAGGCATCTGTTTTCCGCGCGGCCGCCTAAGCCGCTTCAGATGCCGCCGCCCCGTGATCCGGTGCAGGGCCGCCCTGCATAAACAACAGCATCGGGCTGGCCACAAAAACAGAAGAATACGTGCCGATCAGCACCCCGATAATCATGGCCAGGGCAAAGTCGTGGATAATGTCGCCGCCCAGGAAAAACAGGCAGAGCAAAACCATCAGGGTGGTGGTGGAAGTCAGAATGGTCCGGCTCAGGGTCTCATTGATGCTGCGGTTGATATTGCCCTCAAGGCTGACACGGTTGTAGCGCCGGAGATTTTCACGGATCCGGTCAAACACGATAATGGTGTCATTGAGCGAATATCCGATAATGGTCAAAAGGGCCGCCACAATGGGCAGGGAAAACTCCTTGCCCAGCAGGGTAAACACACCTACAGTGATGGTCACATCATGGATCAAAGCCACGGTGGCGCCCATGGCAAAACGCAGGTGAAGCTGGTAAAACAAAATCAGGCTGACAATCAGGGCCACAAGGATGAGAAACGGAATGCTGACGTTAAACAGAGAAAACAAATACACCGCACCGATTAAGGCCCCGGCCGTGGCCGCACTGAGCATCCACTTCATTTCAAAGCGGCCGGAAATATAAATGGTAATAAACAAAAGCGCGTAAAAAAGGGCAAACAGAGCTTTTTCCCGAAGGGTCTCACCCACCTGCGGGCCCACCATCTCCACCCGACGGATTTCAGGAGATCCCTGGGTGGCAGAGGCCAGGGCATCGCTGATCTGCCCGGAGAAATCATCTCCCGTGGAAAGGGGCTCATTGGTCCGGATCAGAAATTCGTTATTTTCAGCTTCGCCGAATCGCTGCACGGCAGAACCGCCAAGGTCGATTTGCGCCAACCCGGTTTTGACATCAGCGATCTCCACCTTCTTATCAAACTGGACCTGAACAATGGTGCCGCCCACAAAATCAATGCCGAAATTGGGCCCGGCATTGATCACCAGGGTGAGCAGGCTTGCAATCAGCAGCAGGGCCGATACGCCGTATCCCAGGTATCGCCGGCCGATAAAATCGAAATTGATCCCGGGCTTGATGATTTCCATACAAAGATCCTTATATACTGAGAGTTTTCATGCGCCGGACGCTGTAAAAATAGTCAAATATCAGCCGGCAGGCAAACAGGGCTGTAAACAGGCTGGCCAGAACGCCTAGGCTAAGGGTCACGGCAAAGCCCCTGACCGGTCCGGTACCGAACTGATAGAGCACCAGGGCCGCAATCAGGGTGGTGACATTGGCATCGAGCACCGCCACTGCCGCCCGGTCAAAACCGGCTGCCACAGCCGATGCCGGGGTTTTGCCCAGCCGCTGTTCCTCCCGGATGCGCTCGAAAATAATGACGTTGGCATCCACGGCCATTCCGATGGTCAGAATAATGCCGGCGATTCCCGGCAGGGTCAAAGTGGCGCCAAAGGCCGCAAGCCCGGCGGCGATCAGCAGGATATTGACCACCAGGGCCGTGTTGGCGATCAGGCCGGCCAACTGGTAATAAACCGCCATGAAAAGCAGCACCAGAATGCCGCCAACAGCCATTGAAATCAGGCCCATGCGGATGGAATCATGACCCAGAGACGGGCCCACGGTGCGCTCTTCAATAATTTCCACGGGTGCGGGAAGAGCGCCGGCACGCAGGACAATGGCTAAGTCATGGGCTTCCTGCATGGAAAAATTGCCCGTAATCCGGGCGGTTCCGCCGCCGATTTTCTCCTGGATCACCGGGGCGGAATACACATTGTTATCCAGAACAATGGCCAGCCGCTTTTTGACATTTTCAGCCGTGATCCGCTCAAAAATCCGCGCCCCCCTGCGGTCAAAATCAATTGTCACGTAAGGCTCGTTATACTGCGGATCGATCTTGACCCTGGCATCCTCCAGGTATGCCCCGGTCAGCAGGGTGTCTTTTTTCACCAGGTAAGGCCGACGGCCCTCCTGGGCCGTATCGCCGCTCTGGTAAAGAACTTCACTGCCCGGCGGCACCTGCCCCTCCAGGGCCCGCTGCACGGAGTTGTCCTCATCGAGCAGTTTGAACTCCAGCTGGGCGGTGCGGCCGATCAATTCCTTGGCCCGGTCCGTATCCGTGATTCCGGGCAGCTGGATTAAAATCCGGCGCTCGCCCTGGACCCGGATATCAGGCTCGCTGACACCGAACTGGTCAATACGGTTGCGGATGGTCTCAAGGGCCTGTTCAACGGCCTGATCCCGGATCTGCCGGGCCCGCTCACCGATGATGGCAATTTCCATGTGCACATCGCCCTGGGCCCGGGAACTGGAACGGACAGTGACCTCATCGAATTCATCTTCAATGAGATCGCTGACTTTTTCCACATCATCGGCATCCATAAGTCCGATTACAAGCCCGTTGTCCCCGGAAGCCTCCATGCGGGTGTGCCGGATGCGCTCTTCACGCAGCAGGGAGCGAAGCTCTCCCTGAATCCGGTCCAGGGTACCGTCCACGGCCTTCTGGGTTTCCACTTCCAGGGCCAGGTGCATGCCGCCCTGAAGGTCCAGTCCCAGGTTTATCTGCTTATGGGGCCAGATACCGGGCTTAAATGTGGGCACCACATACACCACCGCAGCCAGAAGAACCCCGAGCACCACTACCGCGCGCAACGTATAGCCTTTCAATACCAATACCCTTTCTTTTCTGCATCCATCCCTTTTGTTTTCCTAAATTGCGCGTTTTTCTGTCCCGGATTATTCGGACTGAGCGGACTGGCTCAAAGCGGCAATACTGCCCCGGGTCACCTTGACGCGAACCTTTTCAGCGATTTCAACGGTTGCCGATGATTCATCCAGGGAAGTGATGGTGCCGTGGATGCCGCCGCTGGTGACGACCCGGTCTCCCTTTTTGAGGTTATTGATCATTTCCTGGTGGGCCTTGGCCTTTTTTTGCTGGGGCCGGATGAGCAGGAAATAAAAAATAACAAACATCAGGATGATGGGCAGAAATGCGGCCAGCCCGCCACCCTGGGCAGCACCCTCGCCTGTCTGGCCCATGGCATAAGCTAGTTCAATCAACGTCAAGCCTCCTTTTCAAATGTTTTCCATGTACGGTGAGCCTGTAAAAAGTCTTTTTTACA
>JAGTVF010000376.1 GCA_018224315.1 Desulfobacterales bacterium
CTGGATCGGCTCAGCTCTGCTGCTAAGCCATCAACCCGATTCAAGACGTTCTCGTCCATCCGAACAGTGGTGGCTTTCATTTTTTTGTACCTCACATTTTATGTATTCATGAAAAATATAATTGAATACATAAAAATGTCAATGTTGTTATTTAGAGGGTGCCAAGGGCCGAGGGCCAAGGAGCAAGGAAAGAGATCAGAGGGCGGAAGGCGGCTACGGATGGGTTGGGGCGGGTATGAGATCTATGGCAATGGTGCGGGGCAAGAACGTCTTGTATTATCGGGACAGGTATGTTAAAGGCATTTGCTCGTAAAGGATTGTTGCCGGCGATTTGAGGATTGCACCGGCGGAGCTGTACTTTTTTCTGTTATGGATGGGGAATACACCGGGGACGGATGAATTTTTTCAGAAAGAATCTGACACTTTTTATTGTGCTTTTTGCAGATATCTGCATTTTTGTTGCAGCCCTGCTTATCGCCCATTTGATCCGGTTTGACCTGGAATTATTGGTTTCGGACTGGCGGATTTTTATTCTGGCTCTACCCGTTGTTGTACCGGTGAAACTGGTTGTGTTTTATCTGTTTGATCTTTACCACGGCATGTGGCGCTATACCAGCATTTCCGATCTGACCAACATTGTCAAAGCCGCTTTCTGCAGCACCCTGATCATTGTTTTTATCGTGCTGCAGCTCTATCGTTTCGAGGGTTTTTCCCGGTCTGTTTTTGTGATTGATTTTCTGCTGACCATCATCCTGGTCTCGGGTTTCCGGGTGGGGGTTCGGTTTTATTTTGAAGAGGCAAATGGCTCGCATTTTACCGGGGCGTTTGTGGCAAGGCTGTTAAACCGGAATTCCGCCAATTTAAAAGGGCAGAAAAAGCTTTTGATCATCGGGGCGGGCGACTGCGGCGAAAAGATGTATCGCGAAATCCGGGACAACGGCCGGCTCTATTACAGGGTCGTGGGCTTTGTTGATGACAATCCGGCCAAAATCGGAAAGAAGATCCACGGCATTCCGGTTTACGGTCCGGTGGACAATCTCGGACAGATTGCCCGGAAGCGCAGGGCAGACGAGGCCTTGATTGCGGTGCCCTCGGCCGGGGGGCAGGCAATGCGCCGAATAGTGGCCTATTGCAAGCAAGGCAATCTTGCCCACAAGACCGTGCCAAGCATGGGCGAGTTAATTGACGGCCGGGTCAGCTACAGCTCCATTCGGGAGGTGGCCTACCGGGATCTTCTGGGGCGCGAGGCGGTACGGCTGGATCAGGAGAAAATCGGGGCCTATCTCCGCAATCAATGTGTGATGGTCACGGGTGCGGGCGGCTCCATCGGATCAGAGCTCTGCCGCCAGATCTGCCGCTACCGGCCCAGGACCCTGGTGTTGTTTGAGCGGGGAGAAAATCTGCTGTATCACATTGAAATGGAACTGCGGAGAAATTTTCCTTTCATTGAAATCGTGCCCCTGCTTGCTGACATACAGGACAAGGGGCAGGTGGAGCGGGCTTTTGCGCAACACCGCCCGCATACGGTTTTCCATGCCGCAGCCTACAAGCACGTGCCCATGCTGGAAACCCAGCCGTGGAACCCGGTGCAAAACAATATCCTGGGTACGGCCAATATGGCCTGCGCATCCAGGAAATACGGGGTGGAGCGGTTTGTTTTCGTGTCCACGGACAAGGCGGTGCGGCCGGCCAATATCATGGGCGCATCCAAGCGCGTGGCTGAAATGCTGATTCAAAACCAGAACGGCTGCGGGCAGGCTGAGTCGCCCAGATTTGTCAGCGTGCGCTTCGGAAATGTGGTGGGAAGCGAAGGCAGTGTGGTGCCGCTGTTTAAAAAGCAGATCGAAAGGGGCGGGCCGGTCACCGTGACCCATCCGGACGTGACCCGGTACTTCATGATGATCCCGGAGGCCTGTCAGCTGATTCTGCAGGCCGGCGGCATGGGAAAGGGCGGGGAGATTTTTATCCTGGACATGGGCCAGCCCATTCGTATCGTGGACATGGCAAAAGATTTGATCCGGCTTTGCGGTTTTGAACCGGAAACCGACATCAGGATCGAATACACCGGTCTCCGGCCCGGGGAAAAGCTCTACGAGGAATTAATTACCCAGGGGGAGGGCATTTTGCCGACCACTCACGAAAAGATCATGGTAGTAAAGGGGATGGAATGCGATCTCGAAGGGCTGCAAACAAAGATTGACGCCCTGGCTGAAGCCGCATCTGCCCAGGACAAAACCGCGATCCGGTCACTTTTTAAACAGATGGTCCCTGACTATCAGGAAGCGTGAAAACTGGCCCGGGGAAAATGAGATGGCGCATATTTTGAAAAAATCCTTGAATTCAGAAAAAAAGAGGTTTTAATGAGCAATCCGGAAGAAGATTCCAGAAAAGAGCTGGTTTATGTACGGCCTGCTGCCGATTATTCCTATTCAGACGCAGACGAGATCAGTCTGGTGGATCTGTGGCTGGTGCTGGTGCGCCGCAAATGGATCCTATTGGGCATTACGCTGCTTTGTCTGGCTTTGGGTGCCGGGTATGCCTGGATGCAGCCGGTGGTTTATGAATACAAAACCGGCATTGAACTGGCCAGGATTCACGGCGGGCCTGAGTCCGAGGGCCTGGAACTGTTATCTCCAAGAGAAGGGAGCGTTGTTTTCCTCCAAAATGTGATCATACCAACTCAGCGTGAAAGCTTGTTTGGGGAAGAAGGAAACGGGCCCCGGATTCAGGTTGAAGAACAGAAGACCGATTACACCCTTATGCTTTTATCTACGGCAAAGCCGAAAGATGTCAATCAAGTTAAAAGATTGCATGAAGCAGTGGTCGAGGCCCTGGCAGACCAGCACAAACCTGTTTTGAAAAAAAACATTGAAGTGATTACAAAGCCGTTTGAGGCCCGGACAAAAATGTTGGAGAAACAGATTGAATTGCTCAGGGACCAGCTCCAACGACTCTCCAGCCGTTCCCATAATGAAAACAGCATCAGCAGCCTGGTTGATGCACAGCAAATGGGGGATATACGGGAAGAACTATCAAAAATTCAGGTTCGAATGACAGATGCAAGAAGCGCCGTTGAAATGATTAGAGAAGCCAGCAATCCTACCCGGATCAGCTATTTGGCAGCTGAATCAGAAGATCCTGCGGGCCCGGGCAAAACTCTGATCGCGGCCTTATCCCTGATCCTTGGGCTGATGCTCGGGGTATTTGCCGCATTTTTCATGGAGTTTCTGGCCAGTGCAAGGGCTGC
>JAGTVF010000377.1 GCA_018224315.1 Desulfobacterales bacterium
GATGCCAAAAGACAAAGCAAACTGGTTTCTGGAGCAGATCCGGGAGACATTGGAGCAAAACCGGCTGCGGACGGTTCAATACACGCTTTCGGCAAATGAGGTCAAAGGCCTTGAGAAAGCACCCGGACCGGACGGGGATATCCACTTTGAAGGCCGTATCCAGCCGCTGCCCATAACCCTTTGCGGCGAACGCGCTGTGGTCTGGTCGGCACGCAATATCTCATCCCAGCATGAACTGGAAATGAAGCTGCAGCGGCTAAGTGAAACCGACGCCCTGACGGGCATTTTCAATCGGCGCAAGTTTCTAGAACAACTGGACATGTGTTTTCGCAAATGCAAACGCTATAACCGGCCAACAGCATTGATCATATTTGATGTTGATCATTTCAAGCAAATCAATGATGAATTCGGCCACAGCGCAGGCGATGAGGTGCTGTGCCGGCTGACAAAAAACTGCGCGGCACAGCTCCGGCAAACAGACTCCCTCTACCGGATCGGCGGAGAAGAATTTGCCGTTGTCCTTCCGGAAACCAATGCAGAAAATGCATATCAACAGGCAGAGCGGCTGCGGCAAATCTCAGAGCAGTTAAGAATGGAAAGCCGGGGATCAGCCAATAAAATTACCATCAGTGTGGGGATCAGTGAAATTGCCGGCACGGATGCCAGCATAGAGGATGTGATGAAACGGGCCGATGCCTGCCTTTATAAGGCCAAGGAAAACGGCCGCAACTGTGTGGTGGGATATTAAAAAGACTTATCGCGGCTGGCGGGTATACCTGCATCCCCGGGTTATGGCAATGCTGTTTCTCGGGTTTTCCGCCGGGCTGCCCCTGCTGCTGGTGGGCGGCACGTTTACGGCGTGGCTGCGGGATCTGGGCGTGGGGCTGGCGGCCATCGGATTGCTCTCCTGGGTGGGAATCGCCCATTCCATTAAGGTGCTCTGGGCCCCGGTGGTGGATCGCGCCCCCCTGCCCGGTCTCACCCGGAGGCTGGGCCGCCGCAGGGCCTGGATGATAGCAGCGCAGACAGCCGTGGGCATCTCCCTTCTGGGCATGGCAGCCGCTGATCCCGTAAACCAGTTGTGGCTGGTGGCCATCTGGGCCGTGATTGCCGCGCTGGGCTCGGCCACCCAGGACGTGGCGGTTGACGCCTACCGGGTGGAAGCCGTTGCCAGGCATTTGCAGGCGGCCATGGCTGCGGCCTATGTTACCGGCTACCGGATCGCCCTGCTGGTGGCCGGCGCCGGGGTGCTCCATATTGCCGCAGCGGGAAGCTGGTCACTGGCTTACGCGGTTATGGGCGGGCTCATGGCCGTGGGCATCATCACCACTTTGGTCACGGGCGAGCCAGAGGTCAGTATCAACGGCGGGACCCGGGAACTGGAGGAAACCGTCATCCGTTACCTGGAAACCACCCGGGATACCGGAATCAAACGGCGGATCACCGCCTGGCTCATCAGCGCGGTAATCTGCCCGTTTGCCGATTTTTTCAACCGTTACGGCAAGGCCTCGGCTGCCATCCTGCTGTTTGTGGCCCTTTTCCGCATCAGCGACATCTTCATGGGGGTCATGGCCAATCCGTTTTACCTGGATCTCGGGTTTGAAAAGGAGCAGATCGCAAACGTGGCCGCGGCCTTCGGCCTGGCCATGACCCTTGCGGGTGCGGCCGCCGGCGGCCTTTTAACCGCCCGTTTCGGCATTGCTGTGATGCTTTTGTTTACCGCTTTCATGGCCCCGGCCACCAACCTGCTGTTTGCCTGGCTGGCTGTGGCCGGCCCGCAGGTCCATGGGCTGGTCATAGCCATTGTTGCCGACAATATCACCGGCGGACTGGCCATTTCAGTGTTTCTGGCCTATCTGTCCAGCCTGACCAACAGCGCCTACACCGCCACCCAGTACGCCCTGCTAAGCTCTTTGATGACCCTGCCCGGCCAGTTTGCCGGGGGCTTTACGGGTATGCTGGCTGAGCACACCGGCTGGGCCGGCTTTTTTCTGATCACAGCAGCCGCAGGCATCCCGGCCATTGTCCTGGCAATCATTCTGATAAACATCGCCCATCCGGATCACAGGCCCCGGCCGGGCATGGGGGATTGACCAGATCATTGCCGACAGGCAGACCGTACATCAAATCATATAGGGTTTCGGAACGTCCATGATCTACTTGTCCCGCAGCAGTTCAAGGGCCACCAGGATCCGGACCTGTTCTCCCACAACCCCCATTTCGGCAAAGCGGCCGTCGCCAACATTGTAATCAAGCCGATTGATGGCAAATTCGGCCTCAAAACCGGCCACTTTCTGGCCCTTTTCCAGGGGGTTGTCCTGTTTGCCCAGGAAGGTAAACGGAATTTCCACCCGCCGGGTCACATCGCGCACGGTGAGCTCGCCTTCCATGATGTAGCGATTGTCCGCCATATGCCGGATATCGGTGCTCGAAAAAGTCATCTCCGGATATTGGCCGGCGGCGAAAAAGTCATCGGATCGCAGGTGATTGTCGCGCTTGGCGATGCCGGTGTTGATGGTGTCCACCTTGACAGTGAAATCAACACTGCCGGCTGTCAGGTTGTCGGGATCAAAATTCACGGTTCCGGTAAATCCCTTAAATTGCCCCCGCACCGTTGCCAGGGTGTGGCGGGTATCGAAATAAATGCTGGAATGGTCGGTGTCGATACGCCAGTTTTCCGCCTGCGCAGAAGCAGTGCCGGCCACTAACAGCACCAGGCAGAAAACCACCGCGGTTAAACGAAAACAGATGTTCATGATTTGCCTCCTTTTGTTTTACTCCTCGACCACAATAGCCCCGGGGGCGCATTCCTCGGCCGCCTGCCGGACCCGGTCGGCGTATTCGGCCGGCACCTCGCTGACGGTTACCCGGGCCAGCATCTGATCATCATCGTATTCAAACACCTCCGGGCACACCTTGCTGCAGTTGCCGTCTCCCATGCAAAGATCGTAATCAATCCGAACCTTCATTTTTTTCTCCCTTTCCATCTGACAGATGCTTTTGATTGATGTATCCGGTTGTCCACAGAATCCGGTAAAACAATAACGTCACAACCCGGTTTTGTCCAATCC
>JAGTVF010000378.1 GCA_018224315.1 Desulfobacterales bacterium
CATTCATTCTCCTTACAAAGCAGATCGATTTTGCAAATTTGCGCCTATTGTGTAAATGATTCTGCCCCTGTAGACAAAAAGAAACAAGTTTTAAAATTTATAGATGTCATATTTGGTTATTTTTGGTAATTTATAATCTCAAAAAAATGGAACAATAAAAAATATTGACAATAAATGACCTTAACTTGTACTTTCCTGCTTATTTGACCGCCATTCGCTGAAATCCACTAACGTGAAAAACCGTTCATACAAAGGATTGCCAATGAAACTTCAAGTCACTGCATGCAAAGCTGTTTTTCTCGGGGCCTGCATATTGATGCTCATGTGCAGGCCTGGCTGGACCGCAAACCCGGATCTGCTCATGGCCACCACCACCAGTACCGACAACACGGGCCTGCTTGACTACCTGGCCCCGCACTTTACCGCGGCCACGGGCATTGATATCCGCTGGACCGCAACAGGCACGGGCAAGGCCCTGGAACTGGGCAAAAGGTGCGACGTGGACGTTCTGCTGGTACACGCTCCGGATGCGGAAAAACAATACGTGGCTGACGGCTGGGGCATCAACCGGCAGCCCATCATGTACAATGACTTTGTGGTCATCGGGCCGAAATCGGATCCGGCAGACATCCGGAAAAAGACCACAAAGGGGGCACTGAAAGCCATTGCGGCTTCCGGAGCCCGGTTTGTGAGCCGCGGTGATGATTCGGGAACGCATAAAAAGGAAATTGCCCTTTGGCAGGCTGCCGGCCTGACCCGGCCGGACAAAGCGTCATGGTATATCCAGACCGGCCAGGGTATGCTGTCGAGCATCAACATCGCCGCAGAACAGTCCGGATACATCCTCACCGACAGGGGAACCTACATCAAGTACGCCCATGACAAGGGCGGCAGTCCGCCGCTGGTCATTGTGGTGGAAGGCGGGGACATGCTGCGCAACCAATACAGCGTCATTCAGGTCAGCCCGGAGAACTGCCCGGATGTCAAGGCGGATCAGGCCCGGGCATTTTCTCAATGGATGGCCGGAAAACAAGCCCAAAAGCTTATTGAACAGTTCAGACTTTTAGACAAACAGCTGTTTATTCCCAATGCGGATCAATAAGCATGGATTTTATTCTTCAGGGAATGATGCAGGCCATAGATCTGCTTTTCTCCGGTGACCCGGAAACCTACTCGGCCGTGGCTGCCACGCTCACGGTGTCGTCCTATGCCATGGCCGCCAGCCTCGCAATGGGCATCCCGCTTGGATTTGCCCTGGGGCATCTCGAATTTGCCGGCAAACGCCAGGTGCGTCTTGTGGTCGATACCCTGCTGTCTCTTCCCACGGTTTTTATCGGGTTGCTGGTTTACGCGTTTGTCTCCCGGCAGGGGCCCCTGGGAGAAATGGGCCTGCTGTTTACCCTGCCCGGCATTGCCATCGGCCAGACCGTACTGGCCCTGCCCATTGTCATCGCCCTGACGGCAACGGCCATTGAAAACACGGATGCCGGCCTGCGCACCACCCTGCTTTCACTGGGGGCGGGCCGGCGTCACCTGCTGACCGGCACGCTTTGGGAAGCCCGCCATGCCATTCTGGCCGCGGCACTGACCGCCTACGGCCGGGTCATGACCGAGGTGGGCATTTCCATGATGGTGGGCGGCAACATCAAGTGGCATACCCGCACCATCACCACAGCCATTGCCCTGGAAACCGGAAAAGGCAAATTTGCCACCGGCATTGCCCTGGGCCTGGTGCTGCTGGCCATCGCATTCACGGTCAATGCCGGGGTCTCGTTTCTGCGCAGAAAGTAAAAACCATGGCGTTATACGAGCTGAAAAACATCCGCCATCATTACAACAGCACACCGGTGCTGTCTATTGACCGCTTCTGCATTGCCGAAAACAGCGTCACGGGTTTGTGCGGTCCCAACGGCAGCGGCAAAACCACATTGCTCAGTCTGCTGGGCCTGATCACCCCCCCGGCCGCGGGCTTCATTTATTTCAGGGGACACCGGGCCCGGCCCTATGGCGGCCGAATCCGGGACAAAGTGGCACTTTTGCCCCAGCAGTCCTTTCTGCTGAAACGATCTGTGTACCAGAATGTGGCCTATGGACTTCAAATCCGCAAAAACACAGACAATGAAGCCGGGCGGGTGGCCCAGGCGCTGTCCCTGGTGGGCCTGGACCCGGAAAAATTTGCCCGCCGGCCCTGGTATGCCCTGTCCGGGGGCGAGGCCCGGCGGGTGGCAATGGCAGCGCGTCTGGCGCTCCGGCCGGAAGTGCTGCTGCTCGATGAACCCACCACCAGCGTGGATGCCGCAAGCGCACAGCTTATTCGCGAAGCCGCCGCAGAAGCCCACCTGCATTGGGGCACCAGCTTGATTGTTGCCAGCCACGACATGCAGTGGCTCCAGGGGCTCTGCCACGATCTGGTTTACCTGTTTTCCGGTACAATTCTGGGAAAAGGGAAAAAAACCATTGTCTTTGGCCCGTGGCAGCCGGCTCCGGGACGCCGGGCAAGCCGGGCTCTGGCAGACGGGCAGGTTTTTGCGGCAGAAAACGCGCCGGATGATCTCACAGGGGCTGCAGCCATCCTCGACGCAAACGACATGTCCCTTCACGCCTCTGCCCATGATGCGTCCCCGGAAAAACACGTTCTAAAGGGCCGGCTGATGTGCCTGGACCTGGAACAGCAGACCGGCCTTGTCCGGGCCTGGTTTTTTGCGGGACGGACCGAATTTTGCCTTTACCCGGACAGCCACAGCCTGTCGGCCTGCGGCTGGCAGCCCGGCAGCGAGCTTTGGCTGGCCTACCGGCCGGACCGGGTTGAATGGAAAGCCCGGGGCCGGCAATAAGATGCAAAGAAAAAGGTTTTTTCCGGCAGGGGGCCATGCTACAAAAGAGAAATAATCTGATAAACAGGATAAGAAAAATGCCTTTGAAACATTTCACCGCTGTGGTGCTGATCTTCCTGTTTGTGCTCATGGCCGCCGGCGCCGCACAGGCCCGTCCCCTGGTCCGGGGGTATGGATGCG
>JAGTVF010000379.1 GCA_018224315.1 Desulfobacterales bacterium
AAAAAAGGATCAGATTGCGCTTATGACATCTGTTTTGGAGCCGTCCGTGGAAATGGTCATCACCGTGGCTGAAAGCCGGCTTTCGCTCATGCGGCTTGTTTTCGGCTACGGAATCCAATTTGAGGTGCCGGCCGGCACACGGATCAGCGATTTTCTGCAGCAGGCCCTGTGCACGGATGCCAACTACATTCAAAATCGGATCCAGACCTTGTTTATGGACGGCCGGGCTTTGGACAGCCCGGAATCCGAAGAGATCCACAGTCCCTGCACCCTTGCGGTATCAGCGGCCATGCCCGGAGTATTCGGGGCCGCCTTCCGCAAGCAGGGCACATACAGCGGACTTCGGCGGCATTGCGGCGAAATCCGGCAAAATCAGGAAAACAGGGGCAAACAGGGAAGAACTGTTGTTGTCACGGTCAAATGCTTCAACCAGGTGGCCGCAGACCTGGGAGATGAACTGCTGGAGGCCGGCGTGGTCATGGACATCAGCGATTTCCTGGACTTCTGGAAACGTCAGGGGGCAATCCTTGAAAAAGACAACCCGGAGATAACAATCCATCACAAAAAGATCCGTGCCCAAGAGGTAACAGAAACCCTTTGCCAAAAAACCGGCGCACTGGGCATTCAAATCCATGCCGCAAAGGCCCGCGACCGGTGATCAGCAAAAAAAGCCAGGTGCCGGGACATAAGGCTATCCGCCGCCCACGGGCGGAAATACGCCAACGCGGTCGCCGTCTGAAACAACGGCATCCAGGTTCTTGCGCACGCCGTTGACAAACACGAGCTTGGCCTCTTTTTCCGGGACCGCAAATCTTTTCAGCAGATCCCGGGCCGTGGCCCCGGACGGAACCGAAACAATTGTCTTTTTTTCCGCCCGGGCCTCTTCGGGCAGGTATCCGGCCAGGGAGGCATACAGGTAAAAATCAACATTCATTTTCCATCCCCGCGCTGGTTAAGGGATTTTTCACACAAAGGCGTTCATATGCATCCACACACCGACTCCCGCCTTGGCCAGACCGTGGCAGACCTGGCGGAAAAAATCAATGATCCGGCAAAAAGACCCGTGCGGGTGATTTCCGAGCTCCGGGCGCAGCAGGCGGCAGACCTGTGTCAAACCGATCTTGGACAGGTTTATAGAACAGCCCTGGAAGCCGGCATCTGGCCGGTCCGCTACATGCGAAACACAGCAAGCCTTTCCATACAAGACCAGCTCAAACTGGCCCGCTCCCGCATTGCCGTGATCGGCGCCGGGGGCCTGGGCGGCCATATCGCGGCGGCAGCTGCGCGCACAGGCATCGGCGGCATCACCATTGCCGATCCGGACGCATTTGCCGAATCCAATCTCAACCGCCAGGCAATGTGTTTTTCAGAAACCCTTGGCACAAACAAGGCAGCGGCTGCAAAAACAGTCCTTGCCGCAATCAACCCGGCAGTTGACGTGCGGGCTTTTGCCGTGGCCATGGACCGGCAAAACGCAGGAGAAATTCTTGAGGGCGCGGATGCGGCAGCCGATGCCTTAGACAGCGTGGCCAGCCGGATGACCCTTGCCGCCGCCTGCCGGCAGGCCGGCATCCCACTGGTGCATGCCGCCATTGCCGGATTTGAAGGCCAGATCATGAGCATTTTCCCCCGGGAGCCGGGAATAGAAGCGGTTTACGGAAGTCCGGATGAACACAGCGCTTCTGGTCCCCCGCCCGAAGCGGTGATGGGAGTGCCCGGCGTCACCCCGGCGCTCATGGCAACCCTTCAGGTCATGGAAATCATAAAGATCCTTCTGGGCCGGGGGCGGGTGCTGCGAAACCGGATGCTTTACGTGGATCTGGAAAATGCCGGATTTCAGGAGCTTTCTTTTGACAATGATTCGGACCCGTCCTGATTGTCCATCAATTGCCTGACCCGTTTTTCGATCTCATCCCGGATCTGCCGCATCCCATCTATAGACTGACCGGCCGGGTCGGGCAGGTCCCAGTCCACGTATGAAACCCCGGGAATATAGGGGCACTGCTCGCCGCAGCCCATGGTCACAATCATGTCCGGCCGGGTCCCGGAAACAGCATCCTCGATGGATCGCGGAGTGCGGTAAGCCATATCAATCCCTTTTTCCGCCATGGCTTCCTGCATCACGGGGTTGACCCTTGGCGCCGGGGTGCTGCCGGCGCTTAGCGCCTCAATGCGGCCGCCGGCCAGGTAGCGGGCAAATCCTGCTGCCATCTGGCTGCGGCCGGCGTTTTCCCGGCAGGCAAACAAAATCTTTTTGCGGGCAAAAAGCGAATCCAGATTTGCGCTGCAGGATCGGATGTCATCTGCAAACCCGGGGTGCTGGGACAAATCGCCCGGGGCCTCGATTCTGGGATAGACAATGGAATCAGTGTAGTCGGCGCCAACAGCGTCAAAAAAATACCGGGCTGTGAGCTTCATGCCGTCAAACAGGTTTTTGCCCTTGGTGGCACCCACGGAAAGAAGGATGCCCTTTCGCCAGGGCCGGCCCGGATCTTCCAGGCTGTGGCGGTATTTTCGCGACCACAGGGCCTGGGTGCGGTCAATGACCGCCTTGATGTGTGCGGGAAAATTGTAAAAATATACCGGCCCGGCCAGGACCACCACATCAGCCCGGCGCAGCATGGAATAAATCCGGGCGGTCATGTCATCGTCTGCAAAAACGCAGATGCCCTTTTCCTCGCAGTAGCCGCAGCCGATGCAAGGCTCCACCCGCAGCCGGCGGACATTGATTTTTTCGGTTTCCGCACCCTTTTGCCTGAGGTGATCGAGCAGCCCGTCCAGCAAAAAGTTGGTGTTGCCCTTTGCCCGGGGGCTGCCCTGAAGACCCAAAACGTACATCATTCCTCCTTTTGTGTCCGGTTGACGGCTGAAACCGCCCGCCGGGCCAGCTCTCCAACAGAGACTTCATGAAGCTGCCAGTCCCCGAAAAATTCGATCACAGCCGGGTCTGAAATCAGCGCATCAATTCGGTCAAGATTTTCCGGGCGGCCCATATTGCCGGCCGCCCAGGCCCCGATGCCGCGGTGATAAGCATCATCGGAATAAAGAAACCCGGCGATATGCGGTGCTGCCGCAGCGGCCATCTGCGGCCGGGCCCGGGCCAGTTCCCCCAGGCCCCAGAGAAGCCCCCGCTGAAGACCCGGGTGCTCCAGAAAATTTTGGCCGGGGTCAATATAGGAGCACAAGACCCTGGCGTATTCATCGGCCAGGAGGGAATTTCGGGCCATGGCCGCGCCCATGGCCTCAGGCGCCCCCCAGCCGATTCCCCCGGACTCGTCATTTAGCATCCACATGAACCGGCGCATGATCACCCTGGCCGACTCAGGCTCAAGGCCGGCCAGATCCGCGGTGACAATGCCGGCGGCAGCCACGGCACGCCAGCGGATCAAAGCATCTGCTTCATAAAAATGCGATATCAGGGCATTGATGGTCTGTCTGGGCCGATGGCCGCCAATGCGGACCATGGCCTGATCCTGCCCGAATTCGGCCAGCACCTGCCGGATTTCACGCTTCAGGGTTCTGGCACGGCTCACGGCTAAAACACCAGTATTTCATAATCCTGATCCCGAAAACGGCCAAAGGAAGGGTGCCCGGACATGTCATCGAGCAGTTCCAGGCCCTGTTTTTGCGCAGATGCCTGGGTGCCCATCTGCTTGGAGCAGGCCCGGCAGACCCCGGCCACCAGTTTCTGGTCTATGGTCTTACGCCACATTTCGTAGATTGGTGTTTTTTCGTTTTCCAGGCCGGGCAGCAGCTTGGTGGCCTCGCCTTCCATGACCACCTGGACATCATATCCACGTGCATGCATGTCCAGAGTGTTTAAAAGCACATGGGTAAAACACATGGGATCATCATTGAATACAAACAGGGCCACTTTTTTCATGATTCGTCTCCTGCGCAAGTCTCAGGGTTCCAGCGGATACAGTCAGCCGGGCAGTGCTTGATGGCTTCATCCACGCATTCTTTCGGATAGCCCGGCCGCGGAATCACCCGCACGTAACCGGCATCGGTCATTTCAAACACATCCGGGCACAAATCCGCACACACGCCGCATTCAATACAGTCGCTGAGTTCGACTTCAGGCTCAGGAAATTTTTGGTTATTCATTAACGGCCTGTCCGATGCGGCGGCCGAAATCCACGCACTGTGCCACGGCATCGGCATCCGGCACATACTGGATCCGAAGCCCCTTGTCTATGATCTGCGCGCCCATGGCTTCGAGCTCGGCCTGGATGATTTTCACGGACTCGCCGCTCCAGCCGTAGGAGCCAAAGGCTGCGCCCAGACGATTTTTGGGCTTCAAGCCCTTTACATAGGTCAGCACATCGGCCACGGTGGGGAAAATGTTGTTGTTGAGTGTGGGCGAGCCGAACACAAAAGCCCGGGCATCGAGCAGCTCGGTCATGATCTCGCTTCTGTGCGAACTTCGGATATGAATGGGCTTGACCGCCACCCCGGCCTCGGCAATGCCGTCGGCAATGGCTTCGGCCATGATGCGGGTGCTTTTCCACATGGTGTCATAGACCACCACCGCCTTGTTCAACGGTTCCTGCTGGCTCCAGGCCACATAGGCATTGATGATTTTGGCCGGATCCGTTCGCCAGATAATCCCGTGATCCGGACAGATCATGCGGATGTCCAGGCCCATTTGGGTTACCTGGTCCACCAGCTTTAAAATTTTGGGCGCATACAGCAGCAGGATATTGGCAAAATATTTCTTTGCATGGGCCATGACGGCATTGCCCATCACGTCATCAAACATTTCATAGCCGGCATAGTGCTGGCCGAATGCATCACTGGAAAAAAGAATCCCGTTGGTTTTGTCAAAGGTAAACATGCTGTCTGGCCAGTGCAGCATGCGCGTTTCAAGAAACACCAGGCTCCGGCTGCCCACAGAAATCTCCTCGCCGTTTTCCACTGCCCGGTAGTTGAGGTTCTGGGCAAAATGCTGGGACAGATTCTTTTCTCCCATTTTGGAACACAGCACCGGCTTGTCTTCGCCGATATAATGCATTACCCGCGGCAGGCCCCCGGAATGGTCCATCTCGGTATGATTGCTGATCACCATGTCAATTTTTTTCGGATCCACCACCTGCGCGATATTGGCCAGCAGCTGGTCGGCAAATTCCTTTTTGACCGCGTCAATGAGCACGATTTTTTCATCCACAATCAGAAAGGCATTGTAACTGGTGCCTTTTTCCGTGGAATATCCGTGAAAATCCCGTATGTTCCAGTCAAGTACGCCGACATGATAAACGCCTTTTGCAATTTCCACCGGTTTCATAGCCTGTCGCCTCTCTGTTTTCTGCTTTTTGAAATTGTCTGCCTTATTTGCGTCACTTGTTCAAACCTGCACAGATTGACAATCCGCCGGGTTTACAAAATAACAAAACCGGTTTCAGGGCCTGAATTCCGAAAACGGGACTGCTGCATTGCCTGAAACCGGTTTTACGGTTCTATGCCTGTTTTTCAAAATCCGCTTTGGGCGCACCGCATACCGGGCATTCCCAGTCACCGGGAAGATCCTCAAAACTGGTGCCCGCGGCAATGCCGTTGTCCGGATCACCCTGGGCCGGGTCATACACATAGCCGCAAATGGTGCATACATACTTGTCCATATCTGTGTCCTCCTGTTGTTTCAGCTAAAAATCATTCCAGTCTGGCCGCCACCTGGCGGCCGTAATCCTGCGCCATCTTGATGCCGCCGCCAAGGCTGCTCTTTTTGAGCATCAGGGGGCCTTCGACCATGTTCATGTGAAAAATGTTTTTCATGGTCTCAAAAATGCGCTCCCCGGCTTCCCCGCTCCAGCCAAATGAACCAAAAGCACCGCCGGCCTTGTTTTCCAGGCCGGCTTTTTCCGCCAGGAACAAAAAGGTTTTCATCCCCTGGAGCATTTCTCCGTGGTATGTCGGGGCACCAAAAACATAGGCGTCATAGCCGGCCAAGTCCTCCGGGGCGGAAAAGCTTTTGACATCCGCCACCTCTACGGTGAAGCCGGAAAAACGCAGGCCCTCCGCGATCAATTCCCCGATATTGCGGGTTTCACCTGTTCGCGTGGCATACACCACCAGTGCTTTGGCCATGTTTCCTGTCCTTTTGGCGGGTTATCAGCGTTTGGACCCGATCCGGTCATCACGGCCCGAGTCCGCACAATCCGGCGTATAGCAGGAATTGTCCACAAATTCGCATTTCTCCTTGCATGACGGACATTGTTTCGGCGGGGCATCCGCCTCAAAAGTGTATCCGCAGTTGCTGCATTTCCAGCTGGGCATAGCAATACCTCCTTTGCATGGTAACGGTTTAAGGGCCCTGGTCCGGTGCCGGCAGGGAAATCATTTTTTCAGCTTTGTCAGCTCCCCGCTCAGCAGTCGAATATGGCCCATTTCTTCCTTGATGATATTTTCCAGCCGGTTTTTACCGTATTTTTCCGGCACCAGTTCCTTCATTCCCAGA
>JAGTVF010000380.1 GCA_018224315.1 Desulfobacterales bacterium
CGGATTTTGGCCGGATTTGGGATTGATTGATTGATTCAACTGTGCTAGCTTGGCAAAATTCAAACAACCGGAAAAAATAACCTTAAAAACACATACCCATGACCCCGACGGATTCCAACATTGGCGCGGCGCGAAACGTTTATACGGTCAGCGCACTGACCGCGCAGATCAGAACGCTTCTGGAAAAAAACTATCCATTCGTTTGGATTTCCGGTGAAATCTCCAATCTGCGCGTGCCCGCATCCGGTCACTGCTATTTCACGCTAAAGGACAAGGACGCCCAGATCCAGGCCGTGATGTTTAAGGGCCAGGCCAGAAATCTCAAATTTGACCTTGAAGACGGCATGCAGGTCACGGGTTTTGGCCGCATCAGCGTATACGCCCCAAGGGGCAGCTACCAGATCATCCTGGAATACATCGAGCCCTCGGGCGCCGGGGCCCTGCAGGCCGCATTCGAGCAGCTCAAGCAGAAACTGTCGGCTGAAGGCCTGTTTGACGAAAAATACAAAAAGCCCATCCCGTTTCTGCCCGCTGCCGTGGCCGTGATCAGTTCGGCCACCGGCTCGGTGGTCCATGACATTATCCGCATCATGTCCCGGCGGTTTGCCAACATCCCCATCTTCGTGATTGCAGCGGCCGTCCAGGGCGATACCGCAGCGTGGGAAATCGTTTCTGCCATTGAGACAGCAAACCTGCACAAGGCCGCAGATGTGAGCATCCGTTCCCGGGGCGTCGGCTCGCTTGAGGATCTGGCGGCATTTAATTCAGAGGCCGTGGCCCGGGCAATCTTTGCATCGGAAATTCCGGTTATCTCTGCTGTGGGCCATGAAACCGATTACACCATTGCCGATTTCACGGCAGATCTGCGCGCGCCCACCCCGTCGGCGGCAGCCGAGCTGGCCGTGCCGGTCAAACAGGATGTGGACTATACCCTCCAGGTGCTCACCCGCCGGCTGCAAGGGGCAATGGTCCGGCAGGTGCGGGATCTGCGCCAAAACACGCAGAAACTCACCCGCCGCCTGGTTCATCCCCGGCAGCGCATGGATGACCTGCGCATCCGCTTAGATGAAATCCATGCCCGGCTGACCCAGGCCATGAACCGGATTTCCAAAAATCGGCGCGAGCGGCTGTGCTGGCGCCATGACCGGCTCATGGCCGTGCCCCTGTCCGACCGCGTGTCCGCCCTGGCCGACCGGCACCAAAACCTGGACCGACGCCTGAAATCCGCAGGCAAAACCCTGGTCCAGGAAAAGCGCGCGCGGCTGGAGTCGATTTCCGGCCGCATGCATGCCCTTAGCCCTCTGGCCGTGCTGGATCGGGGCTACAGCATCACCCGGGTCCTGCCGGACAAAACCGTGCTCACGGATGCCGCAGCCGTGGACCCGGGACAAAACGTTGAAGTCATACTTGCAAAAGGCATGTTAACATGCCGGATTGAAAGGAAAAATAATAATGGCAAAAAAGACGTTTGAAGAATCCATGGCCCAGCTTGAAAAGATTGTCGAAGAGCTGGAAGCCGGCAATTTGCCATTGGACAAGGCTTTAAAAAAATTTGAAGAAGGCATCGGCCTGTCCCGGGCCTGTTTTGAAAAACTCGATGAAACGGAGAAAAAGATCGTTCAGTTGATGGAAAAGCAGGACGGCACCGCTGCGCAAGTCCCTTTTGCCCAAAACACCGCCCCATCTGACAAAAATGCCGGCAGCAATGAATAATCTCAACAATCAGGCACGGTCATTTGACCTGGCCGGATATTTGAAAAATCATCAGGACCGCATCAACAGGCATTTGGCCGCCCTGCTCTCCTGCGGTCCGAGGCCTACCCGGCTGTGTGCGGCCATGTGCCATTCCCTCATGGCCCCGGGAAAACGCCTGCGGCCGGTGCTGTGCATGGCCGCCGCTGAAGCCGCCGGAGGTACGGCGGACAAGGCCGTGCTTCAGGCCGGCTGCGCCATTGAAATGATCCACACCTATTCCCTGATCCATGACGATCTGCCGGCCATGGACGATGACGAGCTGCGCCGGGGCCGGCCCACCTGCCATGTGGCTTTTGATGAGGCCACTGCCATTCTCTCCGGTGACGCCCTTCTGACCCTTGCCTTTGAAACCCTGGCCGGGTGCGCAAAGCTGGATACTGCGGATGCCTCCAGGGTGCTTGAATCCATTGATGTGATCTCAAAAGCAGCCGGCTATTGCGGCATGATCGAGGGGCAGATGCAGGACATGGCCGGCGAGGGCCAGGGCCTGGCCCTGGCGGATCTCAAGCAGATGCATGAGTTGAAAACCGGGGCCCTGATCCGTGCCTCGGTTGAAACCGGCGGCCTGCTTGCAGGCGTAGATGAGACCGGTCAACAGGCCCTAAACACCTATGCCGGCCATATCGGCCTGGCCTTTCAGGTAACAGACGATATTCTAAACGTCCGGGGCGATCCAGGGCGCATGGGCAAGGCTTCCGGAACCGATACCGCCCGGGCCAAATCCACCTACCCTTCCCTAATGGGAATTGATGCGGCCCGGGACTATGCCGGAGACCTGATATCCAAAGCCTTGCAGGCAATTGCGTTTTTTGGTAACAAGGCAGCACCTCTGGCCGCCCTGGCCGCCTATATTGTCGAAAGGGACAAATAAACAACCGGGCCGGCCAATATCCGGTATCCAAACCAGACAATCATTATTTTATTTTCGGAGAACAGACTGAATTGGGCTTACTTGAAACCATCAACTCCCCGGCGGATTTAAAAAAACTGCCCCGCTCCCGGCTGCCTGACCTGGCCCGGGAAATTAGGGAACGCATCGTCGAGGTGGTATCCAAAACCGGCGGGCATCTGGCATCCAATCTCGGGGTGGTGGAACTCACCATTGCCATTCACTACGTGTTTGACATCCCCACGGACAAACTGGTCTGGGACGTGGGCCATCAGTCCTATACCCACAAGCTGCTCACCGGCCGGGCCGATCAGTTTTCCAGCCTTCGGCAGTTCGGGGGGCTGTCGGGGTTTCCCAAGATAACCGAAAGTCCGTGTGATGCGTTTTCCACCGGCCATTCCAGCACATCGATTTCCGCAGGCCTGGGCATATCATGTGCCAAGCGCCTCAAAAACGACAACTCCCGGGTGATTGCCGTGATCGGCGACGGCTCCATGACCGCGGGCCTGGCCTACGAGGCATTAAACCAGGCCGGGGCCATCCACAAGGAACTCATTGTCATCTTAAATGACAATGAAATGTCGATCTCGCCCAACGTGGGTGCCCTGTCATCGCTTCTGAGCCGGACGTTTTCCGGAAAATTTATCCAGGACAAAAGAAAGGAGTTCGGCGAGCTGCTGCGCTCTTTGCCAAGAATCGGCAGTGACGCCTATTCTCTGGCCAAGCGGGCAGAAGAGTCCATCAAGGCCTTTGTTACACCGGGCATGCTCTTTGAAGCCTTTAATTTCGAATATTTCGGGCCCATCAAGGGCCATCGCATCAACCAGTTGATCGATATCCTGGAAAACATCAAAAACCTTGACGAGCCGGTTTTGCTCCACGTGGCCACCACCAAGGGCCGGGGCTACGGCCCGGCCGAGTCCAACCCGGTGTATTTCCACGGGGTGGGCTGCTTTGACGCGGAAACCGGGGACCGGGTCAACTGCAGCGATCTGCCCGCATATACCGATGTTTTCGGCCAGACCATGGTGCGCCTGGCGGAAAAGGACAAAAACATCATTGCCGTGACCGCGGCCATGCCTGAAGGCACCGGGCTCGGTCCGTTTTCGGAAAAATTTCCGGACCGGTTCTATGACGTGGGCATTGCCGAACCCCACGGTGTTACCTTTGCCGCAGGCATGGCCACAGAGGGCTACAAGCCCGTTGTGGCCATTTACTCCACTTTTCTCCAGCGGGCCTATGACCAGATCATCCACGATGTCTGCCTGGAATCTTTGCCCGTGGTGTTTGCCGTGGACCGGGGCGGCATTGTGGGCGAAGACGGGCCCACCCATCACGGCCTGTTTGATTTGAGCTATCTTCGGGCCATTGCCAACATGGTGGTCATGGCGCCCATGGACGAACACGAACTGCAGCGAATGCTGGCAACCGCGGTCAACCACCCGGGACCGGTGGCCGTGCGCTATCCCAGGGGCAAGGTCACGGGCGCAAATCCGGAAAAAGCCGCAAAAAATGATCAGCCCCTTGCCATCGGCAAGGCGGAAACGCTTTGCAGCGGTGATGACATTTTGATCCTGGCCATCGGCCACTCTGTCACAGATGCCCTAAAAGCCCGGCAGATGCTTGCCGGCAAGGGGATTTTTGCCACCGTGGTCAATGCCCGGTTTGTCAAGCCCCTGGATACGGAGCTCATCGGTGAGCTGATCCAGAAAATTCCCCGTGTGATAACGGTTGAGGAAAACGTGCTTGACGGCGGATTTGGCAGCGCAGTGCTCGAAGCCATGGCAGACAGCGGGATCACGGGCTTTGCCATCACTCGGATCGGCATCAAAGACACGTTTGTGACCCACGGTGCCAAGTCTGTTTTGCGCAAGCATTACGAGGTGGATGCAGATGCCGTGGTCAGGGCCGCAGAAGCCATGTGCCGGAATCTTGCCTGAGATGAAAAGCCCCGGACCCGGAAAAAAACGCCTGGATCTGCTGGTTGTGGAGCGCGGCCTTGCAGGCAGCCGCCAGCGGGCACAGGCCCTGATCATGGCCGGCCATATCCTGGTCAATGATCATCCCGCGGACAAACCCGGCAGTCTGGTGGCGGAAAACGCGGAAATTGTCAGCCGGGCTTCGGACCTGGCATACGTGAGCCGCGGCGGGTTGAAGCTGGAACACGCCCTGGCGGCTTTTGAGATCAATGTCACGGGATTTTCCTGCCTGGATGCGGGTGCATCCACGGGCGGATTCACGGATTGTCTTTTGCAGCACGGCGCGGCCCGGGTGTATGCCGTGGATGTTGGCTACGGTCAACTGGCCTGGAAGCTTCGCCAGGATCCGCGGGTGACGGTAATGGAGCGATTCAATATCCGGCATGCCACAAAAAAAGATCTGCCCGCAGGCCTGGACCTGGCGGTGATTGATGTTTCCTTTATTTCCCTGAAGATCGTGGTGCCCGCAGTACAGTCCTTTATCCGGCCCGGCGGGGCCATTTTGCCCTTAATCAAACCCCAGTTCGAGGTGGGCAAAGGCGAGGTGGGCAAGGGCGGTGTGGTCCGGGATCCGTCCCTGCACAATCGGGTCATTGAAGAACTTTCTGATTTTTTTGAACAATGCGGCCTGATTGCCGGCAAGGTCACCCCCTCGCCCATTTTCGGACCCAGGGGCAACCGGGAGTTTATCCAGCACCTGCAGGTGCCGGCCCCGGGATGAATAAAGGCGCCTTTTAAGGTTGATTTTTTCCGGTCAAACCGATAAATACACTAGACTGATGCACGATTGCGTTTCGCATGTAAATCCAGCAGAATAGAGAGGAGTTAGGAGTCTTATGACAGAACATCTGAGAAACATCGCCTTGATCGGACACGGTGGATCCGGTAAGACGTCTCTGGCCGAAGCCCTCCTGCACAACGCCGGTGCGACCAAGCGGTTTGGCAGCGTGGATGCGGGCAATGCCGTCATGGATTTCGAGCCCGAGGAGCTCAAGCGCCGCAGCAGTATTTCCACGGCCTTTTATCCCTTTTCCTGGAAGCAGCGAAAGATCAACCTGATGGATACGCCGGGTGACCAGAATTTTTTCTCGGATACCCGGCTTTGCATGCAGGCCGCAGACAGTGCCGTGGTGGTCATTGACGCGGTAAACGGCATCAAGGTCCAGTCCGAACAGGCATGGGAGTATGCCGATGAGTTCGACCTGCCCCGGGCGATTTTCATCAACAAGGTGGACCGGGACCGGGCGGATTTTTCCAAGGCTTTCAATGACGCGGTTGAAATTTTCTCTCCCAAGCCCATTATTCTGCAGCTGCCCATCGGCCAGGAAGCCGATTTCAAGGGCGTGGTGGACCTGGTCAACATGAAGGCCTGGGTTTACGAAGACGGCAAGGCAAAGGGGACAGACATTCCCGCAGACATGCAGGAAACCGCTGAGGCCGAGCGCGAAGCCCTGATTGAAAACATCGCAGAAGCCGATGACGAGCTGGTGGAAAAATATCTCGAAGGCGAAACCCTTTCAGATGAGGAAATCCTGGCCGCACTGCGCAAGGGGACCCTTGAAAAAGCCTTTGTGCCGGTAATGTGCGGATCTGCCACCCTGAATATCGGCGTGGACCTGCTCGCCGGGTTCATGGCAGACGCCCTGCCCTGCCCGGCGGACCGGGGACCG
>JAGTVF010000381.1 GCA_018224315.1 Desulfobacterales bacterium
CATTTCCCGCCTGGAACAAATCGCCAAACAAATTCCGTCGGTCAGGCGTTTGGTGGTTGTGCCCTATAGCCGGGAAAATCCCGACATTTCGGGTATCCAAAACGCTGTGATGTATCCGGATTTCCGGGCCTGCGGGCCGGCACCGGAAATGGAGTTTGCTCAAATGCCGGCCGATCACCCCCTTTATATAATGTATTCATCCGGCACCACCGGTCTTCCCAAGTGCATGGTCCAGGGAGCGGCGGGAATTCTGGTCAACCAGTTAAAGGAAATGGCGCTGCATACGGATGTGGGGCGCGAAGACACGGTTTTTTATTTCACCACCTGCGGGTGGATGATGTGGAACTGGCTTGTCAGTGCCCTGGCCACGGGTGCTGCCATTGTGCTCTATGACGGCAATCCATTTTACCCGGGTCCGGAAGCCTTATGGAAAATGGCACAAGATCAGAAAATCAGCGTTTTCGGCACCAGTGCCGGATATCTGGGGGCCCTGGAAAACTCCGGGCTGCGGCCGGGAGACCGGTTTGATCTGAGCCATCTGCGGGCGGTTTTGTCCACGGGTTCGCCTTTGTCCGAGGAAGGTTTTGAGTTTGTTTATGATGCAGTCAAAAGCGATCTCCAGCTGGCCTCCATTTCCGGGGGTACGGATTTAAACGGCTGCTTTGCCCTGGGCAATCCCATGGGCCCGGTCTACGCCGGTGAATTGCAGTGCCGGGGCCTTGGCATGAAAGTGGAGGCCTGGGATGACCAGGGCCGGCCGGTTATCGGCCGGCAGGCGGAACTGGTGTGCACCGCGCCTTTTCCGTCCATGCCCCTGTATTTCTGGAATGATCCGGACAACAAGAAATATTTGTCCGCCTATTTTGATGTCTATCCCGGGGTATGGCGGCACGGGGACTATATTGAGATCAACGGACGCGGCGGGGTCAAAATCTACGGCCGGTCAGATGCCACATTAAATCCCGGCGGCGTGCGCATCGGCACGGCTGAGATCTACCGCCGGGTCAATGATTTTGACGAAGTCGAAGACAGCCTGGTGGTGGGCCAGAACTGGAAGGGTGATGAGCGGGTGGTGCTCTTTGTTAAACCGGCTCCGGGCTTTGCAGTGGATGAGGATCTGAAAAGTCGCATCAAAAAGAATTTGCGGCAGAATGCCTCGCCCCGCCACGTGCCGGCCAAAATTCTGGAAGTGCCCGATATTCCCTATACACTCAACATGAAAAAAGTGGAACTGGCGGTTAAAAACATCATTGAAAACAAGCCCGTGAGCAACCGGGACGCGCTTTTAAACCCGGATGTGCTCGATTTTTATGCCAATCTCAAGCAAGTAAACGAGGAGTAGAAAACCATCATGACACAAAACAATCAAACAGCGGCGTTTTCCTCCATTGAAGAGATGTCTGAATCCGACCTGGGCCGTTATATGGTCACCATGATGCACCGCATGGTCATGCACCACGTGCTCTGGTTTTCTGAGGTCAAGCACCAGATGGGCTTTGAACGGGCCATGGACATGCTGGATCAGTCCTTTGAAACCAGTTTTCAGATTCAGCTCAAACGCCTTTCCAAGGTTCTGGACTTTGAGATCAGAGACGGCCTGCCTGCGCCCCTGCTGGATTTGCCGGCGGAAAAAAAGGGCGAGCTCATTGGTGCGCTGTGCGCCAACTGGCTGGTCAATGACGGGGTCTGGTTTCAGACCGTGGAGCAGACCCACGGCATGAACGAGGCCAAGCGGTGCAATGATTCCTGCTGGAGCCAGTTTTCTCCGGTGGAAGCCGGTCTGATCCGCCGGTTTCTGGGGCTTTCCAAAAAACCCGGCCTGGAAGGACTCAAAAAGGCCCTGGGATTTCGCATGTATGCCAATATCAACACCCAGTCCATTATTGACGAGGGACCCAACAGTTTTGTGTTCCAGATGAACGAATGCCGGGTCCAGGTGGCCAGAAAGCGAAAGAACCTCGACGATTATCCATGTAAATCCGCAGGCTTGGTGGAATACAGCTATTTTGCCGCAGCCGTTGATCCGCGCATCCGCACCGAGTGCATCGGATGCCCGCCTGACGAGCATCCCGAAGAATGGTATTGCGCCTGGCGCTTTTCCATGGCAGAAGAATAGTGATCGGTGCCCCCGGGGGCAAAAAAGACATTTGAACGCAAGTGGAAAACGCGGCCCATGGAAAAGAAAAGGGAAATGGTGTTTATCACCGTCATTGGCGAGGACAAAAAAGGAATCGTGGCCACGGTGGCCACCTATCTTTATCATCAAAATATCAATATCATTGATATCAACCAGCGGATCATGCCCGACGGCTGTTTTGTCATGTCCATGTTTGTTGATGTCTGCGATGCAACTGTCAACATGGAGGAACTGAGCCTGGGCCTTGAAAAAATCGGCCAGGAGCTGGCCATGTCCGTACAGGTGCAGCATGAAAACATTTTCCGGATGATGCACAGGATCTGAAAAAAAATGCCATTTGAAGTTGAAGAGATTTATGAAACCGCCAGCATGATCCTGCGCCAGCATTTGGACATCCGGACCACCACCCTGGGCTTGAATCTCAAGGACTGCATTGATTCCGACTTCGGGGTCTTTCGCAAAAATGTCTATGACAAGGTCTGCTCAAATGCCGGGCGGCTGATTGCCGAATCGGCAAAACTGGAACGCAAATACGGCATTCCCGTTGTCAACAAGCGCATTGCCGTCACCCCGGTGAGCCTGATCATGGAAACCCACTGCGAGCCGGAAAAGTTTCTGGAAATGGCCCAGACCTTAGATGCGGCCGCCCGGGACGCGGGGGTGGATTTTATCGGCGGATTCGGCGCCCTGGTACAAAAGGGACTCACCCGTTCAGACAGCATGCTCATTGATGTGCTGCCCGATGTCTTGTCCCAGACCGAAAGGGTCTGCTCCTTTTTAAACGTGGGCTCCTTTGTCTCCGGCATGAACCTGGATGCGGTCAACCGGATCGGCTCCATGCTGAAACAGACCGCAGCCAAGAGTGAAAACGCTGTTGGGTGTGCCAAGTTCGTCGTATTTGTCAATGCCCCGGAAGACAACCCGTTTATGGCCGGGGCCTTTCACGGGGTGGGCGAGGCGGATGCGGCGCTAAACATCGGCATCAGCGGCCCCGGTGTGGTTCGCAGCGTGGTGGAGCAAAACCGGGACTGCGACCTGACCCGGCTCTCAGAGGTGATCAAGCGAACGGTGTTTAAAATCACCCGGGCCGGCGAACTCATCGGCCGGGAACTGGCGCGGTCTTTGGACATCGGATTCGGGATCGTGGACATTTCCCTGGCCTCCACCACGGCCCGGGGCGATTCCGTGGCCGGGGTGATCGAGGCATTCGGCATTGAAAAAATCGGGGCCCACGGTTCCACCCTGGCCCTGGCGCTTTTGATGAACGCGGTGAAAAAGGGCGGGGCCATGGCCAGCGGAAACGTTGGGGGATTGAGCGGCACATTTATTCCCGTCAGCGAGGATGCGGGCATGATTGATGCGGTCTGTGCCGGCGCCCTTGGCCTGGATAAGCTTGAAGCGTTGACCGCGGTCTGCTCGGTGGGCCTGGATATGTTTGCCGTGCCCGGAGATACGCCCGAGGAAACCCTTTGTGCCATTATTGGCGATGAACTGGCCATCGGGGTGATCAACAACAAGACAACAGCCGTGCGCGTGATTCCGGTGCCGGGCAAAAAGGCCGGGGATCTGGTCAAATTCGGCGGTCTTCTGGGCACCGCCCCGGTGATGCATGTCAATGGGTTTTCATCAAGGGATTTTCTAAGGCGGGGCGGGCGGCTGCCCGCGTCTGTGACCAGCATGCGCAATTAGGCCTGACTTTGTAACGGAGAAAAGCAGTTGAACAATCATCTGGCATCTTGTCTGGATTTTGCCGTGGAAACCGCCTACCTGGCCGGCCGGCTGACCCTTGGATATTTTCAGGCCGGCATCCGCCCGGATTTCAAGGCAGATCAGACGCCGGTCACGGTTGCGGATCAGAAGGCAGAGGAACTGATCCGCGGCCGCATTGAAAAAAAATTCCCGGATCATGCCATTGTGGGCGAGGAGTTCGGAAAATCCGCGCACAAGGGGGCAAGCCATCGCTGGTATATCGATCCCATTGACGGCACAAAAGCCTTTACCCGGGGGGTTCCCCTCTACGGTGTGCTGCTGGGCCTGGAAATCGAGGGGCGGGCGGAAGCCGGCGTGGTTTATTTTCCGGCCTTAGATGAGATGGTGGCCGCTGCCACCGGGCTGGGCTGTCGTTTCAACGGCCGGCCGGCCAGGGTGTCTTCGGTGGGGCGGATGGAAGATGCAGTGGTCACATTCACGGACCCGGACAGCTTTGCCCGATACGGGCGGGCTGAGGCCTGGCAGAGAATTTCGCAGGCGGCATACGTGTGTGCGGGCTGGGGCGATGCCTACGGCCACTGCCTGGTGGCCACGGGCCGGGCTGAGCTCATGCTCGATGCCGTGGTCAATGACTGGGACTGCGCCCCGTTTCCGCCCATTTTAAAGGAGGCCGGCGGGTATTTCGGCGACTGGTCCGGCAATGAAACCATTTGCGCAAACGAGGCCATATCCGCAAATGCCGCTGTTTTGCCCCGGGTCCTGGAACTTATCCGCGCCTAAACTGAACGGTTAGCGGTTTCAAAGGTGGCCGCCAGCACGTCGGTGAGCCGCAGGGTGTGCTGCCGGATCTCCTCCGGGGTTCTTCCGGGATAGCGGCCGTAGCTGATCATCAGGCCGTTTAGGGCAGAAAACAGCGCGTGGGCGGCAATTCTTGTATCTTTTTGAATGCCGGCCAGGATTACGGCCTTTTCGATGCGGTCCACCATGGAGCGCATGCTGTTGTTGAGGTTATTGATTCCGTCCTCGGAGAGCTCACCGCCGAGGATAAAGTTGCTCATCATCTGGAAAAAGGTCATGTTTTCGTTGAGGTAATTGACATAAGTCCTGCAAAATCTTCGTAAAATATCCCCATCCTTGTTTTCCAGGGCCGAATCCATCAAGTCGGTGATTTCCTTGGCGCTTTCCAGAAACACGTCCAGAAAGACTTCACCCAGGCCGGTATAATGATTGTAAATGGTGCCCACGCTCACACCGGCGCTTTTGGCGATTTCCCGGACCGTGACATCCCGGAAAACCTTTCTGGAAAAAAGATCCCGGGCCGTATCGGCAATCAGCCGGCGGCGGGCCTCTCTTTCCTCTGTCTTGAGTTGTTCAAGGGTTCTTAAGGCCACGATTTATGCTCCTTTCAAAAAAAACGGCGGGTTTTGACCCGGTGTTTTGTTCTTGTTACCCGTTCACTTTAAAAAACTTCATTCTACATGCAATTGTCATGATTTTCCAGAATAATTTTCAAAACGCTTTCCATGCAAAAAAAAATTGTTTGCTAAGGTCTGCCGGGCAGGTGCAGGGTGTGCTGGATACAGGACGGCAGTTGTTGGGCCTGGTGGGTCACATAGACAATGGTGATATCGCTGATGGCGGCAATGGTGTCTGTAAGCTGCTGAAACGCCCTTTGCTGACTGTGTGCCAAACCCTGGCAGGGTTCATCGAGGAGCAAAAGATACGGATTTTTCACCAGGGCTCTGGCCAAAAGGCACAGCCGCTGTTTTCCGGCTGATAATTGGGAAAAATAGCCGGGGGCAATTTCAGATAA
>JAGTVF010000382.1 GCA_018224315.1 Desulfobacterales bacterium
ATTTAACCAGGCAAAAACAGAAGGTCGGCCATGATTGTGGTGGATACAAATGTTATTGGCCACCTCTTCTTGTCGAGCGAGCAATCGGTTTTAGCGCAACGAGCCCTGCAAAAGGACAATGAGTGGGCGGCACCGATTTTATGGCGCAGCGAATTGCGCAATGTCCTTACTCTTTATATGCGGAAAAACATCTTGAAGTTGGAACAGGCTCAGCAGATCATGAACAGTGCCCTGAAATTGCTAAAGGGGCGAGAATATGAAGTTCCATCATATGAAGTTTTAAGACTGACCGCAACCAGCCATTGTTCTGCTTATGATTGTGAATTTATCGCTGCCGCAAATGACCTAAAAGTCCCTTTAGTGACCGCTGACAAACAACTGCTGCGTGAATTTTCTTCAGTGGCAGTATCATTGACTTCCTTCAGTCAATAGTTGCGCCATGATGCCGGCCAGCCCGCCGCTGCACTTGACCGCAAAACCCTGGCGCGTTTGCGTCAAATGATTTCTTTGTTCACCGATAGGGAGCACTACAATACAATTATGAGTGAAGAAACCGGCTGGCGTTCGGCTAGTCCGGTGAAGATACAATGGCGGTCAATCCATCAGGAATGGAAAGGAATGGAAATGGATCCAAAGATGAAGATCGGCATCATTATCTGTGATCGTTACCGCCGTTGTGCGGGTGGAAAGTGTTTCCGGGCCATGAGAAACAAGGAGGGCGCTTTTGATGTCTACAAGGACAGAGACGTTGAGCTGGTCGGTTTTACCTCCTGTGATGGCTGTCCCGGGGGCAATATCGAATATGCGGGCGAAGAGATGGTGAAAAATGGCGCAGAGGTTATTCATTTGGCAACCGGCCTGGTGGTTGGCTATCCTCCCTGTCCCTACATTGAAACATTTAAGGCTTTTCTTGAAAAACGCTATGCGGTCAAAGTCGTTGTCGGCACCCACCCTATCCCGAAAAAGTATCTTGAAATGCATACGCATCTCAAAACATGGGATGACCCTGCGTGGAAGCCGCTGATCGCGCCAACCATGAGTGACGAAACCCTCCGTGAAAGTTACAATTAACCGCCATTTTCCGATTGCGCCCGCATGAGGCCCCGTGAGACTGATAACACGTGAGACTGATAAGCGGTGCGGACCCAATTTTGAAAACCTTTTATTTGACACATCTCAATGACAAGGCATATTGGCAATAGAAACCATTAAAAGGCGGGTCGGGATTACCGGCACAGCATTGTCCAAATTTCAAAAAGGGAGCAGAAAAATGGCTGAGAAAAAAATGCCCAAAAATTACCAGGTCATGGAGACTGAACACCCCGAACTGATGAAAGCCGTATCCGGGCTCGGCCAGGCCGCGCGCGAGGAAGGCCCCCTGGATGCAAAAACCGTGGAGCTTATTCAGATGGCTGCAGCCGCCGCTCTCAGGCTGGAAGGAGCGGTGCACAGCCATACCCGCCGGGCCCTGAAGGAAGGCGCCAGCAGGGAAGAAATCCACCACGCCCTTGTGGTGCTCACCTCCACCATGGGTTTTCCCTCGGTTGCCGCGGCCATGAGCTGGGCCCGGGATATTACCGACTGAAGGATTGTTATGACGTATCCCAGAATCGATCATTGCGCTTTTGGTCAAATGACCATTAATGAAAAGACCTTTTCTTCGGATCTGATCATTGATGCAGACGGAAACGTGCGCGACAACTGGCGCCGCCGCAAGGGCCACAACCTTGTACCCGAAGACCTGGGAGCGCTGCTGGACCAAAACCCTGAAAAACTCATCATCGGAACAGGGGTCAGCGGGCGCATGTCCGTGGCCCAATCGGTCATGGAGGCATGCCGGGCCCGGGGCATCACGGTCGAGGCGCACCCGACTGCCGAGGCGGCCCGGAAATTCAATGAAGCGGCTGAAACAGGAGCCCTTGTGGCTGCAGGCTTTCACCTGACCTGCTGAAAAAAACGGGCCTGCCGCGATCCCCTGCTGCCCCCGGCTGACCGGGGCCGGATTTTTTTGTTTGAAATTTCATTGCCCCAAAGCACGCCTTTGCGTTACGGTAGCCGGATTGTCAGCAGCAAAGAAAATAAAACCAAATTCAGAGAAATCATCATCAAAGAAGGAAAACAGCATCATGGACAAGCAAGACTGCATACTGTTTAGCGGCGGCACCAAAGGCGCCGAGGCGGAATTCGGGGCCAATGCCGAACGATTTGGCATCGAGGAAGTCAATTTCTCGTTTGAGGGCCATGCCATTGTCCGCACCCGCGGCATGCGGGTTTTGACCCAGGAGGAACTGAAAAACGGGGATGTGAGCCTGGAATATATCTCAAGGCTGATGAACCGGCGCTATGCCAAAACCCCGATGATCCGCAAGGTTTTACAGAGCATCTGGTATCAGATCAACAGCGGAAGAGAAATCTACGTTGTCGGGGAAATCCTGGATGACAAGACGGTAAAGGGTGGCACCGGCTGGGGTGCTGAGTTTGCAAAACTTTGCAACAAGCCGTTATATGTCTTTGATCAAAAACAGAACGCCTGGTTTGAATGGAACAAAACAGACTGGATCGAGTGCGAAAAAGACCAGCCGGTGATCACCCAGCCCCGTTTCACCGGAACCGGGACGCGCTATCTGGAGGAAAACGGCAAAAAAGCCATAGCCGGACTGTTTGACAGAACCTTTGGATAACCGGGCAGCGTTAAGCGCATGAACAAAAAACAAGGAGGCGGCCATGCAGGCAGAAGCAAACGGCATAAACATCCATTACGAACTCACAGGACCGGCCTCCGCACCGGTTGTCATGTTAAGCCATTGCCTGGCCGGAAGCATGGACATCTGGGACTTTCAGATCAGGGCCCTTGAACAGCAATACCGGGTCCTGCGCTATGATCTGCGGGGCCACGGGGCCACGTCGGCACCGGACAATGACTACAGCATGGAAATGCTGGCATCCGATGCCGCGGCCCTGCTCGATGCCCTGGAAATCCCAAGTGCGCATTTCATGGGCATCAGCCTGGGCGGCATGCTCGGCCAGAGCCTGGCCCTCACGCACCCGGAAAAAGTCTCTTCCCTGATTCTTTGCGACACCGCCTGCAAAATCCCCCAGGAAACCCATCAGGACTGGGACGAACGCGTTGCCGCGGCCCGGCGTCACGGTATGGCCGCCCTGACAGACGGCACCATGCAGCGATGGCTCAGCCCGGAGTTTCAAGAAGCGCATCCCGATATTGCGGAAAAAATCAGAAACATGATTCTGGCCACCCCGGTGGCCGGGTTTGCCGGATGCTGCCGGGCGATCCGGGATTTTGACGTCAAAGACAAAATCAGCCGGATTTCCGTGCCCGTGCTGATCCTGGTGGGTGAAAACGACCCAGGCACCCCTGTTGAAATGTCACAGGAAATCCGGGAAGCCATGTCCGGGGCTGAAATGGTGACCCTGGCCCGGGCCTTTCACCTCAGCAACATTGAGGCGGCAGAGCCGTTTAACCAAACCGTGGTCGATTTTCTGGCAAGGCAGCAATAAAAGGCTCTGTCGGCAAAAAATGTCAAAACTGCTTGACCAATCCGGGCCATGGCGGTAAAAAACCGGCAGCCATGGACTCCTGGAACCTAAAAAGCGAACGCATTGAAGCCGAAAACTACCTTTCCGGCCGCCGGAGTGATTTTACAGCCACTTACATGCAGGTGGCCAATCTCCAGTACATCATCGAAACCCGGCCCGAAATTGTCACCACCGGCACGATCCATGCCCTTTGCTGCGTGCTGGAAGGAAACGAGCACGACAGCCAGCGCCAGGTTTTTTTCCTGTTTAAAAAAGCGGCTGACGCCATCGCAGACATTATCTGCCGGGCGCCGGAAAAACAAGTGGCCGACACGGCCAAAAACACCCTCTCCCGCCTGCTGGCCGCACACAATGGCCATCGGTTCAGGGCCGTGGCAGAAGCCATGGGCGCCCTGCCCGCGGCGGAAAACACGCCCAGACAGACCGGTTTTCAATTCCCGGAACCCACAATCGAAGCGGTGTGCGACATTTCAGCCATTGTTGGCACCCGGCCGGTGGACATGCTGCACTGGATGGGAAGAAGCGCCATCCTCAAAGACCCGGAACAGCCCGAAAGCATTCTGGTGCTCAAATTTGCCCGCACCGGGCAGAGACTATCGGAGCTGGCCGCAGAAACATTCTGGATGCAGCAGTTGTCCCGGCTGGAACTGTCGGCACCCTTTGCCTTTGATATCCCCCGGCCGGCCGGGGCCCGGCACGCGCCGGTGATCTTTCGCATCGAAGACGAAACCCTTGCGATCCCCGAGGACGCAGATATTGACAGGCGCCGCCACGCCATTGCGTTTCAGACCGGGCCGGACTATTTTGCCTATCCCAATCACCCGGACAACGGAAAAATGCCCGGCAAGGACGAGTGCAGAACCATTCTGGCAAGAAATGCGGGCATTTTCGGGCACCTGGCATCCCTTGGCATCGTCCACACCGCCCCGATCCCCCTTTTTCACAACCGGGTACAGCGCCAGCGCAGAAACGATGCAGGGCTTTATCAATGGCGGCGTGCCGGCCGCCTGGACCAGTGGCTGGCCTCGTGCCGGTTTCCCAACATCAGCAAAAGCGGCATCCGGGACTTTGAACATTTCATCGCCTTTGACGGCCCCACCCGCCAGCTCTACGACCACATCGGCACCCATGTACTGAGCCTGGTTCTTGTGGCCGGCAGCTACTGCAGAAACCATGACGAAACCAGAATCGGCGTCGATGATCAGGGGTGTCCGGTGGATGCCCGGGATCTGTTTGACCGCCAATGGCTCAGCCGTGTGCTCATCGATATTTTCAAAGCCTATTACCAGGGCTTTACCCAAACGGCCTTTTGCGCGGACCTGCCCTTTGACCCGCAAAACCTTAGCCGCCGGCTGATCGAGGAGATGGGCGTTGACCGGCACATGGAGGAGATCCTGCGCATTGCCGAGCAGGAGCTCATGAGTGATGCGCAATTCAGGCGGTTTCTGGAAAGCCGGGGGTTTGACCAACGCTCCATTGAAGGCCTGAAAAAGGGCAGCCAGGACATCCACATCCTCACCGGCCCGCATCTGGGCGGGTTTAACCAGGCCATTTCCGTTCCCGAACTTATCGAATACACGGCCGCCCTTTCGGCCCTGTGCATCATGGACAGCTTCTGCCGGCAGCGCTTTGCCGCATAGCGGTTAAAAACGGATCCCGCACTCCTTCATGCCGGCAACACCCGTGGCCGTGTTTAAGGTATCGGTAATGCCGCAGGCCGAAAGATTGACCTGGGCCTCAAAGGAGCGCACCCCGGTATTGCATACCAGCACCAAGGTCTTATCTTTGGGCACCTCGTTGATCCGGGCCTGGAGCTGATCATGGGGGATGCTTTTCCAAATATCCGGATATTTTTCCTCAAAGGGCTTGGCATCGGCTTCGGCCCGGCAGTCCAGGAAAAAATATTTTCCGCAGTCCCGGTTGTTCCAGCACTCTGCAAAGGCTTCTGCGTCAACGGGCTTATACCGGCCTTCCAGATAATTTTCCGCGGCATTGCCCACTGCATTGACAATGTCCATGGCAGAGGCAAAGGGCGGCGAATAGGCCAGTTCCAGGTTGCTCACATCCTCGACC
>JAGTVF010000383.1 GCA_018224315.1 Desulfobacterales bacterium
TCAGACGGCGTCTGCCAGCGGTAGGCAATCAAACCCCATTTTTCCGGCAGATCGATTTTTCGGGCTTTTTGGTCAAGCAGACGGGTGGCTTCCAAGCGCGGCAGCCCTGTGGCGCTTTGACCCAGAGACATTTCCTGGACCACGAAAAGACCGGTGTCATGACACTGCATAATGGCTGAAAGGGCCTGCTTTGAAGCAAAGATACCGGCCCGGGTATACCGGTCCGGGGTGAGTTCCGGCAGCTGCCCGCCGGGACGATGGAGGGAATTGGGGCTTTGCACGTAATCCACGCGATCCAGATAATAAAGGGATTTCAGATCATCAGAGGCAACCACCACATCCACCTCGTTGACCACGGGTTTGAGCTTTTCAGCAGCCCGGCCCCATGAAAGGGTGCCGTCATTTGGCCCCATGAGGGGGAAACTCAGTCCATGATCCCGGGTCAGCAGCCGGGCGGTGGTCAAAAATCCATAGTTACCGACCATGGCAAAGCCCAGGATCCCGGCAATGGCCGCAGCTGCCAGCAGACCGTGATAGCGCCGGCAAAACGGCGGCGCCGATGAGAGCAGCAGACGGATATAGCCGTATAAAAAACCAAGTCCCTGGACCAGGCCCAGGGCCGCCACAATAAAAAACATGGGCATGAGAAAGGAAAAATACCGCTCCGCCTTCCAGGCCGCAAGCGACAAACCGATAAACCCCACCGTGAAAATGGTTGCACAAAGGGCACTCAAACCGGGCCGGCGCACGGCGGCAAAAATCAGCAGCACAGGAAAAAGGGTCCACAAGGGAGCGTAGTCCCGGTGGAGAATCGCGTAGTAAAATCTCGGATTGTCGACCGATTGCGCCGCCCATAAATCCGCGTAGGTCAACAGGGAAACATAGTGCTCCAGGATTCCCGTGCTGTAAAAAAAACCGACTGCCAGCCCTGCCAGCACAGCGGCGGACAAGCCGATGCCAATCTGCCCCCGCGGACTGAGATGCCGAATCCTGTAATAATACAACCCAACGGCAGCAAAAAGGCCCGCACCAGCCAACCCAAAAGCGCTGACCGGCTGCATGGCAAAAGCCAGACACAAGGCTCCGGCGGTTCCAATGAGGATCACGGCTTTAACCCCAATGGAGCGGCCATAAAAAACCAGCAGATAAATCCCCAGGGTGCCGGCGGCAAAAGCCAGGTGCTGAAGGGTATAAAATCGAACCACCTGAGAGAGCTGAATCAGCAGGGGATCTGCTGCAATCAAAAGCCCGGCGATCCATGCGGCCGCACGCTGGCCGCAGAACCGCAGCCACAGGAAAACCAGAACTGACAGCAGACTTCCGGCCAGCAGCGCCGGTATCCGGGCAACAGCCAGATCCCGGCCAAAAAGTTCCATAAAAGCCGCCACTGCTCTGGTAAACAAAGCCGCCCTGTCATAGGGCTCTCCGGCAGCCGCGATCAGCAGTTCACCGTGATCCAGAAGCCCGCGCGCAGCAAGGAAATGATACAATTCATCATGCAGTGCACCTTCCCCCAATCCGGCCGCCCGGAAGAGCATGGCCACAATCAGCAGAAAAGCGGCTTCAGCCCACACCACCACCCGATTCCGCAGATCCGGGTGCGGCGATGATGCGGCAGCAATCTTGACGTTCACGGCAATCCCCCCGAAAAGGCCCGCAGCTTTTTATTTGATATAAGCAGCAAGCGATTTTGGATGAAACAAAACCCGAAAACACGCCCGGCGCATCTCAGCCGGAAGAATCGGGACCAGAAAAAACAGCACGGCAAACCCGGCCATTACCAGGGCATCAAAAACCAGTCCGCCGGCAATGGATTGCGGTCCCGTCATGGAAACCGACACGGCACCTGTGCAAAGGGCGGCCGCATAAAGCATTCTGCGCCAGGGCAGCTGCATGTCAAAAAGACGCCTGGCGCTTTGATTGATATACCAGCACCGGGCCATAAACGCCAAGAGCGTGGCCAGGGCAGCGCCCATGGAGCCGTAGGTCGGAATCAAAAAAAGATAGCCCGGCGTGATGACAATTGCGGCCAGCAGATTGCCGTAGGTGATTTTAATGGTCTGCGCCTTTAGCTGGATACCCAGGTTTCCGTAATTGGTCCAGGCCTGAAACACGTAAGCCGCTACAACGACCGGAACGATTTGCGCAGCCGGCCAGAACCCCTGGTCCGACATGATCATCAGCAGCTCGTCAACAAACAAGGACATGCCCACAGCACAAAAAAGCACAAGTGTCGAAAGCACCAGAAACACGTTTTGATAGATCTGTACCGCGTTTTCTCTTTTGGCCACGTGAAATTTTTCTGCATTCCAGATGCTGGAAAAAGGCGAAAGCACCAGAAAGCTCAGAAGAAAGCCGAATTTGTAAGCCAGCGAATAAATCCCCACCTCTTCGATACCGCCGTAAAGCCGTAGAAAATAACGGTCACCGAAAGTGAAATAAAACGCGAGAATTGATGCCCCGATCAGCGGCACGCTGAAACGAATCATTTCCTTTGCCTTGGGAACCGAATACCGGATCCCGGTTGCCGACAATGTATAAACGGTCAGGGCCACCGCCATAAGTCCGCCGGTGATCAGGGCGCTGTAGATCACCCCTTCCACGCGCATTCCCAGAAAAACGATGAAATAAATATTTAAACCCAGCTGCATGATCAGCTTAAACATGGAAAAGCATAGAAAGGTCAATGACCGCTGCCTGGCTTTTAGAAATGTCAGGGGAACGCCGATCAGGGAATGGGTGACCAGTGTCATGGAAAACAAAATCAGCAGAAGGGTGTAATCCCGGTGACCGAAAACCATTTTTGCCAAAGAGCCGGCAGACGCCCATATCACCAGCATACCCGCAAGGCTCATGAAAAAAACCAAAAACAGGGAAGTGGAGATGACCTCGTTTTTCTCCTCCCAGGATTCATAATTGGCATAATACCGGAATATGGCATCTGCGATCCGCATGCCGAAAATAATGCCGGCAAAATCGATAACCATGGACAAAAGCTCCAGCACACCGTAATCGGCCGGGGTGAGGTAGCGGGTATAAATCGGCAGCATCACAAAGCTCACCGAGCGCTGCAGGATATTGCCCAAAAGATAAATACCGCCATGCCGGGCCAGTTTATTTCCGGTATCGGACATCTCAGATCAGGCTTTCATTTAAACGGTTTGCCATATAGCTCAAATGAACCTATCTTTCCAAAGGCCAATACTGTGGCAGCAGCACCAGCAATTTTTCCGCAAAAGACTTCACATTCCGGAAGGCCCTGTCAATATTGTCTTCTTTGACCTGCGTGGAAACCTGGACAAAAGCACCGTCGTTGCGATTTTTCATAATCCGGCTCACAAAACGATGGGCATTTCGCTCAAAACCGGAATCCAGGATTGCGGTTTGGGAGGATTGATACCAGTGCAGCAAAACGTTATATGTATCTCCCTTGCGGGTGACCGTGTAATTGATCCGGTCCTGCCCGTCGCTGTAGTCCACATTCACCTGAACCTTTTGATCTCTCACAATCCCCCAGCCGGCCCCGGGCAGGCAGGCATATGGATTATGCCCGGTCCGGCCCCCTTTTGCTGTCCCATAATAACCGATATAAAGATGAACAACACGATCATCCGAAGACTGGTAATGACGGTAGACATGTTTGTCCGCATTAAGCTCGTCATAAACCGATTGCTCAAAGACATCGTTGGTTCCGCCATAGTCTCCGATCTGCATTGGGATGTTTTCCAGGTTTGTTTCCACCACTTCGGGCGCTTTTCTTGAGGCAACGGCGGCTGCGGCCAATCCGGCAAGCAATAGAATCAGGATGGTAATGAGAAAGGATTTATTTTCCATAAAACAGCAGACCGACAAAGAAATGGAAATCCGACAAGGCCCTCAAGCCGTGCCGGATTTGTGTTTTTTGCTGCCCATGCGATTTAACAGCACATATTCACCAGACAGCAGCGCCAGACCAAATGCAAACACAACAATTCCGGAAAAATCATGCAAAAAACCCCTGGCGACTGCCTCCCCGTAAAAATGGGCCAAAATCCCCGTACCTGTCACCCGGACAATGTTGGCAAACAACGCCAGGGGAATCGCAGAGGCCACAAGAACAATTTGCCGCAGCCATCCTTTGTTCATCAGATATGCAAATAAAACCCCGAGCATGACAAAGGCTGTCATTGAACGCAGCCCCGAACATGCTTCCGCGACCTCCAGCTGGGTCTGGGCAAAATAAAGCATATTGCCTTCCTGCAAAACAGGAATGCCCAGGGCCTGGATAACGGCATGGGAAACATCAGTGGCAAAAAGCTGCAATGGGAATGCTGCCAGCCCGTAGATGGAATCCGGAACCGGAATCATAAAAACCAGATACAATAAAGGAAAGGCCAAAACCTTAAACACCGACACCCCGAAATTAAAAATAACAAGACCGCACAGACTTGAAACAATCATGGCCCGCTGGACCACTGCCACATGCCCGGCAAGTGCCAGCAGATAGAAAAAAAGACTTGCCGCCAGAATTATCCATCCCCAATTTGAAGACTTCATTCCGGCATTTAAAATCCGGTCTCTGCTGGTCCAGGCAAGAAAGGCCGAGACTGCGGGAACCAAAATGCCGTGGGAGTTATTGGAATTGTTCATCCAGGCATCCCAGAGTTCAGGATAAACCGGCATAAACGCCGCGGCCCACAGCAGAAAAACAATCACTGTCTTTGCCATGAAAATAAAATGCGAACCAGGCTGAAGTGCAGTTGCGCGATTATTCAATGATGCCATCACTCCGAGACTTTACCTTTTGGAAGGATTCCAGAACACGGCCCGATCACCCCAGAAAAACTTAATCCAGGCAAAAAAAATAGCCGTGTTGACCACAAGAAAATAATAGGGAATTTTAAGTAAATTGATAGCTTTTAGAA
>JAGTVF010000384.1 GCA_018224315.1 Desulfobacterales bacterium
CCCCTGAGGAAAAACAGCGGCTTTTGTCCGAGGATGAAAAGCAAAAAGCCTTTGACCGAAGCCTTCACTTTCTGCAGTACCGGCCCCGAAGCCGCTCGGAAATTATCGGATACCTGGAGAAAAAGGGCTTTTCCACACCTGCGGTGCAACACGCGGTCAGCCGGCTGGAAACCTACGGCTACATTGATGATGAATCCTTTGCCCGCATGTGGATTGAAAGCCGCAGCCGCACCCGGCCCAAAGGAGAGTTTGCCCTGCGCTATGAACTGCGGCAAAAAGGCGTGGATGAAGCCATCGTTGAGCAGATGCTTGCCGGCTTTGATGAAACCGGACCGGCGTGGCGGGCCGTGGCCCCGCGACTTTCCACATGGGCAAAACTGGACCGGCCGGCATTGAAACAAAAGTTCTACCAATACCTCAACCGCCGCGGCTTTTCCTGGGAAACCTGCCAGACGGTCTGGGCGCAGGCCCAGGCGTTTCTGGATACGCAGGCTGAAAAAAAATATTAAAAGACCTGTTTAACCGGCCGGCTATGGCGCCTTTTTGAGAAACTCCCCTGCCAGGGCCTGAAAATCCCGGGCGCCGTTGCTGGTTTTGCGGTAAAACACAACGGGCTTGGCCGCCTCTGTGCTGGCGGCAATGGTGGTGTTGGCACGAATGGCCGTGTCATAGAGCATTTGGGAGTAGCGCTCATCGCCCCGCAGCCGGTCTAAGATCATGTTGCTGACCCGGGTGCGCTGATCAAAGAAAGTGGGCACCAGCCCGGAAATCCGCAATTCCGGGTTGATCTCCTCCTGTACGGCCTCAATGGTGTCAAACAGGTCTGTCAGGGCCCGGAATGCATAAGGGTGGGTCTGGCAGGGCACCAGCACCTCCCGGCAGAAGGCAAACACGTTGATGGTCAAAAGCGACAGGCTCGGCGGGGTATCCATGAGAATGACATCATAGTTTTTGGTCAGACTTTTCAGGGCCTGGTTCAGACGGTTTTCCCGGCCTTCGGCTTCCACCAGCTCCAGTTCGGCACCGGCCAGATCAATATGGGCGGCAATGAGCTCCAGGTTTTTCCATTTGGTGGGAAACACCGCATCTGCGGCATTGTATTGGTCCGGGGCGGTCATTAAGTCATAGACGGTTATGGTCTCATCATCGGCTTCAATGCCCAGGCCGCTTCCGGCATTGTGCTGGGGGTCCATGTCCACGATCAGCACCCGCTTTCCCATGGAAGACAGGGCCGCGCCGAGATTGATCACCATTGCGGTTTTTCCCACGCCCCCTTTTTCATTGGCCACTGCCACCAAACGCGCCTGCTTTGCCGCCATTGTCACCTCCTTGTCATGGGTTACGGGTCCTTATCGCCTGTGTCCGCCCCGCCGCCTGCAGGGCTTTGCCGGCCCAGAGAGTTTCGAAGGCTGTCCACCTGGCCCTTGATCCGCTCAAGTTCAGAAATCATTTCCTCTATTTCTGCCAAAAATTGTTTCTTTTCCTCCTGGCTTTTGTTGCTGATTTCCCGGATCCGGGTCAAATCCGTGGCATATGTTTGAAAGCGCTGGATCAGCCACTGGCTCATTTCCCCGGCCACCGCATCAATGAGCAGAAACAGATACTGGAACTTGAGATTTTCCCGGTAATTTTTGAAGTGAAACAAAACCGTGGCCTCGGTTTCCCGCTTCATTCGGGCCACACCGCTTTCCAGGGCGGAAAAATCCGCGTTTCCCCAAGATCCGGATCGTTTCATCAATTTTTTCATCCCCTGCACCATGCGGAAAAATCCGAGCTTCATGAAGGCCTCGGTCTGAATGCCCCGGGTGTAATCAAAAGTGGCTGCCGCATTGGGCATGGCAATACCATGGGCCTTTTTCACCCCGTCAATGGACACCGGCGCCGGTTTGCCGGCGGATTGCCGGTCACGGCTTTCCTGCCCGGACCCGCCGTTTTGTCCGAAATCCGCCAGGGTTTCCCGGATCATGCTTTCATAAGGCCGGCAGATGGATTCCAGATAATCAAATGCATAAGTCTCATTTTCCGCCACAAAGCCGAAAATCCGGGGATTGGTCTGCTCTGCCATAAAAACGTCGAGTTTGTCCTTGAAGTCCTGGAATACCGCAAGCAGGGTTTCAGACAACCCGTTTTCCAAAAGCATGGCCCGGTATTGATCCGGCGAAATATGATAGCTGCGGATAAAATCCACCACAGCCGGCACCACCTGTCCGTGGCGAAGGTCAAAAAACCGGTCTGTATTGGTTTTCAACTCTTTTTTCAGCTGCCGGCAGGCACCGTCAAAGGTGCTGTTGATCATGGACCGGATTTTTTCAGTCTTTTTCTGCTGGTCCCGGACCTGGCTGACCAGTGCATCTGCGCCGCTGGCATCCGATGAGAAAACTTTCTGGTTAAATGCCAGCCATTGTGCAAAATCCGAAGATACGGTTTCCATTCGCTGAAGCTGGTTTTTCAGCAGCAGCATGTAGCGATGCTCGGTGATCAGGTGATTAAAATCCGCCTCAAACCGGGTTTTTTCCTTTTGGGAAAATTGAGCAAGGTCGTGGTCGCCGCGCCACAGGTCCAGGCGGGCCCGGTCTTTTTCCGGCAGAAAATCGCGGATATCGGAAAACAGCGCATAAAGGGATGAAAACGTGTATACCGCAGGAGACGCGGTGAGCAGGGCAAGATCCTGGCGGACCTGGTCCCTTACACGCTTTAAATCATCTAAGTTTTCATGTTCGTTGAAATCGCAGTTGATCACAAACAACACATTGCCCATGGCCCCCATCTGCTTGATCATGGACATGAATTTGAGATCCGCCTGGCGGATGCCCGTACGGCTGCTGATCAGATAAATAATCAGGTCTGATGTGCGCAGATAATCCTGGATCATGGCAAGGTGCAGGGGATTGGGGGAATCGCTTCCCTGGCAGTCGGCAATTTCAATGTTTTGCGCCAGATCCCCGGAGTCGATCAGCAGCTCCAGGTCCCTGAGATAAACCGCCAGCCCCTGATCGCCGGCAAAGGCCTGATGCTGGTAAAAATCATTTCCGGAAAAACGCCGGATTTCAGTCTGGTCTGAAACAATATCGGCCACCCTGTCATATCCCTGCAAATAGGAATCCAGCAGCACACTGCTGACACTGCGGCTGTCGCGGTTGACCAGGTATCTGGTTTCCAGATTGGTCAGGGCCTGGCCCAGGTCCCGGCGGTCCGACGGGTTGCGGATGTCAAAGGGTTCTTCAGAAGAACGCCACCCGGCTGAAGGAAAAAGGTTCAGGGCCTGGCCGATCTCTGTATTGATCTCCTCCCAGGACTTGAAATAAACAACAGCCTCGAGCCGCTCGGCCCGCCGAACCCGGGTGACAATGGAAGTAATAACACCTGCGCCCCGTTTCAGGTAGTCACCGGAAAACAGGGAGTTAATAAATGTACTCTTTCCCGACTTGATGGTGCCCACCACGGCCATGCGCAGCAGGTCTTCTTCCAGGCGCTGCCGGCAGTTTTCGCACAAATGCCGCCATTGCTCAAGCTCCGGGCTTTCACCCGAGGCGATTTGCCCCGCCGCCCGGTCAAGGAGATCCTCCAGTTCCCGGGCGGCCCGGCCCAGTTGCTTTTTAACGGCCTGCTGAGTCATATGTCTTCCTGCAACAATTCCTGCCCTGCCTGTATTTATTTATTGTATTCAGGCACTTTATACAAATTTGAGAATATGACACGACGGGCCCGGATTGTCAAAAATATTCTTTAGATATTATGGTGTTGAAACTGCTTCCATGCGGCCCTTTTGCGTTATAAATCATCTATCATTTGCCGGGCCTTTTTTTCCCAGTAGGGATTGTCGGTCAAGGATATGGCTTCTTTGAGCAGATCCCGGGCTTCTTCCTTGGGCTCGCTGCCCCATTTGTCCATTAAGATCTCAGCCATGTACACATGGCCCGGAACACCGTGGGAAGTTTTAAAATGCCCGGTTTGCTGAAACTCCCGGTATAACTCCAGGGCACGGTCCTTGTCATTATACGGCCAGGGCACCACCTGCCAGAACCGGCCCAGGGCCACAATCGGGCCGCCGTTTTCAAAATCCTTGTCCATTTCATAGGCTTTTTGCAGGTTTTCCTGGGTTTTGTTTTTCAGTCCTTCCTTTAGGGCGGTGATCAGGCCCACCCCGTCTGAGTATGTGCCCACGCAAAGGCCGTAGTAATAATACCCGTTGGGTTTGTCCGGCTTAAGCTCCCTTGCCCTGGCCGCGTATTTCATGCCCTTTTTGCCGTATTCAGCGCAAATGTCTTTCCATCCGTCAATTTCCCGCTTCTGGGCCAGATCCCCGTAATACCGGCATGCCCGGGCGCATTTCCAGTTAAACTCAAAATTGTCCGGATCATCTTCAAGGACCTGTTCATAAATTTCCACCACACGTTTGAGATCCTCCAGATCTCCCCGGGCAAAAAAGGCTTCCGCATCCCGGATTAAATCCGATACCTTCTGCTGTGCCGCTTCTGCGGCATCTTCGGCCTTGTCCACGGTTTCGCGCACCTCTTCGGCGGCCTCCACGGCCTTTGTTTGGGTGTCACTGCACCATGCAGGGTTCTGGAGCAAAAGGACAAATGCAAAAATGGCCGCTGCCG